>JAYUVL010000232.1:0-9902 GCA_043754075.1 Cytophagales bacterium
AGCTCATCCAGGTGTGGGGCGGCGACGATCTGGCCCCCGCCCGGCCCCATTTGTTCCCCGAGCTGGTGCTGCCCTTGGCCGATGTGTTTGCCGACTGACCGCGCCCCAATGGCGCACCACTTTTAACCGCTAGTCCCACCAAATGAACTCCCGCGATAAAATCTTGGCCTCCGTGGCCCAAAACAAACCCAGTTATGTGCCAGTGCCCGATTTATCGGCGTTTTCCGAGGCCAGTCAACCGGGGGATTTGGCCAATAAATTTGCCACTATCTTGGCCTCGATTGGCGGGCAGGTGGTAGCCGTGCGCGACCTGGCCGAGGTGGCCCAGTATGTGGCCCAGCACTTCGCCCCGCCCGGCCGGGTGATCACCCGCCTGCCCGAACTGGCCCACGTAGCCGAAACCGGCTGGGAAAATGCCGATCCCCACACCCTCCAAAATGTGGAACTGGCCATCATGCGCGGAATTTTTGGGGTGGCCGAAAATTCGGCCATCTGGGTGACCGAGGCCGAAATGGGGGTACGGGCCATGCCGTTCATTTGTCAGCATTTGGCAGTGGTGCTGGCCACCACCGACCTTGTGCCCACCATGCACGCGGCCTACGCCCGGATCGGGAACGGCGATTATCACTTTGGGACGTTCATCGCGGGACCTTCCAAAACGGCCGACATTGAGCAATCACTGGTGCTGGGCGCTCATGGCCCCAAAACCATGACCGTCTTTCTGCTGGGGTGATGGGCAAGACTTCCAGCGATTTTACTTGCGCTGGGCCTCCTCAGCCCTGTCGGAGGGCAGTCAATACCACCTCTGCCCCAAAGATGGGAATATCGGTGGCCACTTGGGCCGGCCCGTGCTGGGACCAAAGCCCGACATAGATTTTTTTGCCCTGCGCAAAGGGCAGCGAGGCCGCTTTCTGCCGGAGTTGGGCCAGGATCCGGACCGGGTCGGGATCATCGGCCAGTTTGCACTCGCCCACCAGCAGGGCCGTGCCGTCGGTGCTCTGGGCCACCACATCGATCTCCGGGCCGTTGCCATGCCACCAGCGGCGGGCGGGCCCCCACTCGAGGCCAAAATAGCCGGCCAATGGCACCGACTCCCGCACCAGTTGTTCCCATATCCCGCTCACGTGGGTGGGCAGGCGGGTGGCCATCTCGGCCCACACTTGGGCGGTCAGGCCCAGTTCCAGGCGGGATCGGTTGGGGGCCACAAAGGCAAAATAGAACCGGAGGAACGGATCGGCAATTTGGTATAAACTGCGCTTGGTGTTTTTTTCCATTTCCCCAAACGGGATCTCGCGTCGCAGGTAGCCCAGCGCGATCAAGTTGTGCAGCGGGCCGGCCAGTTGGGTGGCGGGCCGCTGGAGCCGGGCCGCGATCTCCGATAGCCGGTGGCAGCCCCCTCCCACCAGCGACACGATCGAGTAAGCTTGGACGGCACTGCGCATGTCGTCCAAAAACAGCCGCAGGGGCTCTTCGTGGAGCACACCGTCTTTGTCCAACAAAAGATCGCGCACGGCCTCGGCGTGATCGGAATAGCGGCGGCGCAGTTCCCAATAGCGCGGGATGCCCCCCCAAATGGCATACTCGCTCACAGCCTGGGCGGCATTGGTGGCCAAAAATTCCGGCAGCCAGCCCGCGCTCAACGGGCGCACTTGCATGATCTCATCGGCCCGGCCAAAGAGCGGTGCGCTCCCTTCTAGGCTAAGGTCGCGCATGAGGTGCTGGGCCGAGCCACACAGCACCAAATGGGGCCGCTCAGGGGCATTGTCCACCCACTTTTGCAGCACACTGGGCAGTTCGGGGGCGTTTTTGACCAAGTACGGAAATTCGTCCAGCACCAGCGCGCGGGGCGGGCGGGCGGCCCGGGCCACGGCGTTCAGCAGACTTTCCCAGTCGGGGTACAGCACCCGGTCGAAGCCAGGCACTTGCCGGGCCACCTCGCTGGCCAGTTTGGCCCGCTGCAAGTGCGCTTCGCCCTGATCGGCCACAAAATAGACATCGTCCGGCCCGAGCAATTGCTTGAGCAGGGTGGACTTGCCCGTGCGCCGCCGCCCATACACCACCACCAGCGAGGGCTGGGTTTGGGCCAGGGCCGCGTGCAGCTTGCGCCTTTCTTTTTGTCGATCTAAAAACATGCTATTATTATGTTTGACAAAAATAATGTTTCTCAAACATAATTCCTAGTGTTCAACGACAAATAATTGGGCTGCCCTCAGAGGCCGGGAATGCCGTGTCATTGGGCAAACTTGGGGCGCAAAAATTGACGATTGTCAGCATTCGGTATAACTTGAATTTAGTGACACCTCTTGTCTCGTCTGCGTTGCCATCGGCAGGGAGCTGCAGCCGAGATACCTTGCGTGACGGCGACAAAGTCCGGGACGAGCTCAACCCGCCGGGCTTACCGCCCCTCGAGCTGCTCCATCCGAGCCTCGAGTTCGTCCATTTTGTTGTACAGCCCGGCGGTGTCGTTGGTCAGGTAGGCGGAGAGTTTCCAGCCCACTTTCCAGATCTCGATGATTTCCTCGGCCAATAAGCTGAAGGCCGGGTGCTCGCGGTTGTCGGACAGGCAGCGGAGGTAGCCATCGGCCAGCGTGTTCTGGATGCGCTTTACTTGCAGGCCCTTGGTCTCGGAGGCCACCACGCACACCTCGCCGTCGGGCAGGCGGTCCCAGCGGCCGCGATCCACTTGGCGGCAGATCACCAGATCGCTGTCGTGCAGGGTGGGGGCCATGCTTTCGCCGCTCACTTGGAGGGCAAAGTACTGGCCGTCGCGCAGCAGGGAGCCTGGCAAGAGCAGGGCATCCATTTCCTCAAAATATTCTTGGGTCTGGTAGCCGGTCAGAAAGTTGGCCGCTGCCCGCCGGTTGATGATCGGCACGGTCACGTTGCCGCTCGTGTCTTGGGTGCTCACCACCAAGCGTGGGCTGGACGAAACCGCCGCCCCCTTGAGCATGACTCCCCGCCCGTTGATGAGCCACTCAATATTGATATCGGGAAACTGCTCGCAGATCTTGCTGAGCACCTCAAAACCCGGTTTGCTTTGCTGCTTGCCGGTCGTGTAATTGTTGATCACGGCGGGGCTCACCCCGATCTGTTCGGCAAACCGCTTTTCGTTGCCTTTGGTGAAGTGATCCACCACTTTCATAAGTCGCTGATTCACTGTGATTTCCATAATATTTCAATTATTATTAAAAATATTTTATTTAAGTATTGATTTATTAAAAATTATTGTTTTACCTTTGTTCAATAATTAAAGGCAAATATAAGGATTGCAGCGATAATGTTACATAAATATTGAAAAATATATCATTTTAAATCCCAAGCCGGAATTTTGGAAGCTGGCAAGACCACATTGTTTTGGAAAACAAGCATCAACCAGATTTTTTTAACCATTTAACGTTGTATTTCCCATGAATGAGTTGTATGTCAAACTCCGCAAAAACCTTGGGCTCACCATGATCCTCATCATCGGGCTGGGGGTTGAGTTCAGCAATTTTCAAAGCATGTTCCACAAGTTCATGCTTTCCTATCGGCCCGACTGGGGGGCGTTCAACCACATCCCGGCCATGTTCTTGAGCGCATTTTTGTTGCTTTGCATTGTCATTTTTGGCATTCGGAAACAAGTGGCGCTGTCGTGGTTCTTGGCCTTGCTCACCTGCGTGGTGTCTTTTGCGGTGTACAGCCGCATGAACTTGGCCTGGAACTGGGACGACATGAACGAGATCCATTTTGTGATCCTCATTTTGAGCGGGATGCTGCCCATGCTGGTGGCCTACACCACCCACCAGATTGCCCATGACAACGAAGACGAGTTTGACGAGATCGACGAGCGGATGCAAGAAGCCAAGCACCACCAAAAGCCCTACCGCAGCAATGTCCACAGCAAGAGTTATTACGAGGAGTTTAAAAAAAAAGAGGCTCGCTTAACTAAAAATGAACGCTCCATGATCCGGCCCCGGTACCAAGCACCGCAGGAGCCAGAGGTGGGCGAAGAAGAACTCTACCACCGGCTCCGGGGCAAGTTTGGGATCGGGGAAGTGCCAGAGAAGCCCCCTTACCAACGGCAGGATGTCCCCGAAGACCAAGGCCCAAAGTACCAAAATGGCCATACTCAGCACAACGGGCACGCCAATGGCCCCTACAACGTGCCGATCAACCCCAATGGGTTTCCTCGCAATGAGGCGGCCGAAATGCCCAAAGCTGAACTGGGTTTGCGGGCCTACGGGTTTGCGCCCAACAGCCCCAACAACGGCGAAGCGTTCCGGGAAGCAACTGCGGCCGCCCAACACTTGAAGCCCACGCTCAAAGTGCGGACGGCACCCCAACCCATCGGGCCGCTGGTGGAAGAAGAACGGCCACTGCAAAGGGCGGTGAGCTTTGCCGAACGGCGGGAAGTGATGCTGACGGTGGACAAGCCGGTGGCCATGAACGATGCCCTGAAAGTGGCGGGCGGTTATTTGATCAAATGTGCCAAGTGTGGCACCGAAAGCGTGAAAAAGACCAAAACGGCCAAATATTGCTCTGAGGAGTGCCGCCACGAGGCCAACAAACAGCAGACGGGCGGGCTGATAGCGAATGCCCCGGGCAGTGGCGACCTGCACATTGTGCGCGACGACTACGACACCGACGGGGTGATGGAATGGAAGCTCTAACCGGTTTGGAATTATCGGCTAAGTTGGCCGGGCGCCCATCGGCTAAGGGCCAATGTAGCAAACAATGGGTCAAGGCATTACCGAACCGTTACATTTTGGGGCGATTGTATCTTTTGGGGATGGCCCTCGTAGGGCGAACTTTGCCCTTGCCAATGCGGGTTATGCCGGTGTATCTTTGTGACAAGACAGGCCGGGCCAAAGTGGCCCAACCAGAGGCAACGTGGATTATTTGGCAGAAAATAAATTTATCAACGCATTTTATCCTGGATGCTCATGAAAACTACTAAATCCAGTTTGCTTGCTCCCCAAACGGCCTGTTCTTGCTGTGGCAAGCCCATTCAATATGTGACCAGTGCGGTCCAGCAATATTGTTCCAATGTTTGCCGCAGCCAAGCCAACCAGGCCAAGCGGTTTGCGGCCCAGTTTGCCCAAATGAAAGTGGCAACGGGCCAAGAAGGGGACGAAGCCCGCAGTTTGGCGCCGGGTGCGGGGCAGCCCGCCGTAATGACGGTATCCAAACCGAGGGCGAAGGCTCCCAAAACAACCACCTATTCGCCCGAGACGCCGGCCGAGCAGTTGTGCCAACTGCTGGAAAAAGCCCTGCAAGATCTGGCCCAGACCAAGGCCCAGAACGTGCGCATGGAGCAGGAACTCCGTAAGTTTCGCCGCGTGACCGGCAACCTGTATTACCTGGCCGGCTAACCATTCTTTCTGTCCAGACAAAAGGGATCTTGGGCCAACTGGCAAGCGGGATATTTGAAACAAAATAAGGCTGGTTCTTGGCCAAAATCACTTTGGTCAGATGCGGTTTGATCATCGGATGATCTTTCTGTTTTTTTACACGTTAAATTTTGGGGATAACAAAAAGCCTCGCCGTTTCGGTGGGGCTTTTTTCAGGAATCACTGGCCCTGGGCAACCGTGCGCAATGTCCACCGCAAACCCTACCTTTGCCCATGAACCGTCCATTATTGCAAATCATCCTGATGGAACTCCGCACGTATGTGCGCGAGCCCGGGGTTATCTTTTGGTCCATCATTTTTCCCATTGCCATTTCGGGTGTGCTGGGGCTGGGGTTTCTCAACCGGGAGGAGCCGGTCCGCACCATTGCGGTCGAGTTGGGCAAATTACCGCCCGTGTTCCGGGCACTGGCGGCCAAGGCAGACGGCCCGCAGTTCCTCTTTGACCAATTGCCGGCCAGTGAGGCCATGCTCAAACTAAAACGGGGCGAAGTGAGCTTGATCCTCAGCACTGACAGCCTGGGCCAGCCGCTGTTCCGGTTTGATCCCGCCAACGAAGCGGCCCGCCAAACCCACCTATTACTGGAGAATGCCCTGCTCAAATCGGCCCTGCCCACTTTGAGCCAGCCATACCCAAACAGCCCAAGCCCACTCGGCAGCATTGAACCGGTGACCACCCGGGGCTATCGCTACATCGATTTCCTGATCCCGGGCCTGATCGCATTTGGGCTGATGAACTCGGCCATTTGGGGTATTGGCTGGGGTTTGGTGGAGTACAGGATGAAAAAGTTGCTCCGCCGGATGGCCGCCACTCCCATGCGCAAGTGGGAGTTTATGTTGGCCCAAATGATCGTCCGCCTGATCATCAATACTGTGGAGACCTGTTTGCTGATCGGGTTTGCCCAGGTGGCTTTTGGGGTTCGTTTGCAGGGCAGTTGGGCCGCGTTCCTGCTCGTTGGGGTAGCGGGCCTATGGGTGTTTTCCGGCATTGGGATGCTCATGGCCTCGCGCACCCAGAAAACCACTGTGGCCAATGGGCTGGTCAATGCCATCACCTTGCCCATGACCATTTTGTCGGGCATTTTTTACAGCTACCAAGGGTTTCCCGAATGGGCCATTGCCTTTATCAAGCTGCTGCCGCTCACCATTTTGAGCGACAACATCCGGGCGGTGTTCAATGAAGGCGCAGGCCTGGCCGAGGTGTTGCCTGGCACTGGCATCTTGATCGGGATCGGTACGCTGTTTTTTGTCATTGGCTTGCGGATATTCAAGTGGTATTGAGGCAACTGGGGGGGTGGGTCTGAAAACAAAAAACGTAACCACTAACTGAGTTTTCGCCAATGAGTATCCCGGGAGGAAACTAAACCCTTGGATCACAAAATGAGTAACTAGATTAAGTATAAAAGTGGGTTGCTTTTTTGGTAAATCCAACCCCTGATTTTCTGCTATATTTGCTTTCATTCATCGTCAGAAACCCAAGCAAAACACCACTAATAGGACAAAGTAAATCGTGCTCATTACTGACTGGCTGTTCCATTAAGGTGGGATGCGAAACTGCGATTGAGTTTGCCAAGGCTGGCCACGACTACCGTAAAATCCTACATTCTACTGGACCAAACGATATGACAGGCCCTGGTTTTTTATTTGGGACTTTCCCTTTTACAATGCACGAAATAGAGGCCATTCGGTGCAGAGAATGGCGAATATTTCCCGGGCTTTTACTGCTAGGTGTGGCAAAAACTGTCCCCTGTGGTAGCTCCCAACTCTTACAGAGGAAGAGATAGTTAGATGATGACAATATTTTGTGTATTTTATCTTCTGTTTCTACTGTTTTCTATGACCAGCCAAACATAAGAAGTAGAGTGCGATTGAATATAGGTTTGTTTCTTTTGTACTTGGTGTTGTTAGAACAGGGCCAGTAAGACTCTTGTTTTCAATTATTTACGCTATGGCACTTTTCCCTACTCACAAGCGACCGTATTCTTGAGGGGCACTCATCCCATTCATTCTTTCCTGTCACCCCAAATAGAATGTCCATCTCCCACAAATCTAATTTGAGCCAGTGGCATCGGGGGGGATGGTGCAAATATCCCAACGAGGGCTATCGCAAGTTCATCTTTTTTAGTAAAAATAAGTTGTGAACCATTTGAAAAAGGTAAAATCAAGTTGTCAATTGTATCTATATCCAAAGCTATGACTTCCTCTTGGAGAGGCTTACAAATATAACACCCCCCTACGGTATTGTTAAAACAGTTGCGCCATAGTCAGCCGCGCCATCAAATAACTGGCAGTTGATTCAGCACCTTGATTGAGATTTACATAATTTTCCTCCAATCCATCATAACAACCACCCGTACAAGGATTGTAAATGATTTGATGCAAGCTATTATTGCCCAAAAACCAACTAAAAGCGATCTCCATTTTGTGTTTGTAGTGAGGAATTTTAAAAACAGCCTCAAATTTTTGCAAAGCCATAATCGTATAAGCTATATCAATAGGCTGTTCCCCCCCAAGCAACGAGGCTGCTGGCACATCTCCTTTGTTCAACCACCCTTTATTGGAAACAACTTTGATTTCCTTCTCCCTGAATATTTTAGCAAGCAAGAAATCAAAAGATTCTTTGGCAATCTCTTTATAAACAGCCTCGCCGGTGGACAGCCAAGCACACAACATCGCCTCAGGCAAGATGCTATTCCCGTAGGTAAGGTAGCCCTCAAACCATTGCCATTCCTTTTCTGCCTCATGTCGGTACATCTGCACCAACCTATCTGCAAGTTGTTTAATAAGAGCCATGCGATGGCGTGTTTTTTTGATGATATTGCTATAATACAGCCCTTTTATGACAAAACCCATTGCTCTTGTAGAGTGAATTTTGTGGACATTTACCAAAGCACTTTCCATCGTAGCCGTTGCCTCTATGATCAGTTCTTCTGGCAACACTTCACCCAAAGAAAGCAAATACCCCAAAGCCCACAATGCCCGGCCATTACTATCTTCAAGGTTTTCTATCGTATTTTGATGCGTAAATTGTCTGTTTTTATTTACATAATTTAAAAACTTGCCGTCGGTTTGCAAACAAAACTTGATATATTGGTAATAAATATTGATAAACGGAATATCTTTATAATCGTGCGTTAAGTTAAAATGCTGGCAAAACGCCACTAAAGCCCGCGCATTGTCATCAACCGTATAGCCCGAATGAATATCGGGGTGGTTGATAATAGAAAATTGGATAATACCAAAGCGCGTAGTCATCTTCTTGATGTGGTCAAGATTGATTTCAGGCAAATGAAAATGCAAAGCTATAGGAGCTTTGCTTGTCTTCTCAAAAAGTAAGGCGTGCGCTATAGCCGCATTCTCCCACGCAGTCGATGCCATTCTATGCAACCCGTTGGAACTCATCTCTTTTCTCAACAGTTCATCTCCCAACAAATTGATAACTGCTTCCGACAACTGCGCGGGGCTTTCAAAATCAATTATAACCCCCGAACCATTTTGCAAAACCTCGCTTGCATGAGGAATAGGCGTAGAGATAATAGGGCAACCGCAACTGATCGCATAAGAAAACGTGCCACTCACCGCTTGATTGCGGTCTTTGGAAGTAAATAAATAAATATCGGTAAGTTGCAAATACGCCAATATCTCTTCTACAGGCAAGTATTGATTGATAAAGAAAACATGGTTCGCTAAATGCAACGTCCTTATCTTATCTTCCAGCATCTCACGGTATTGCTCGCCTTCCGTTTTCACTAGAGATGGGTGCGTTTTCCCAATAATTAAAAACAACACATCAGGATAAAGCGCGATAACCGCAGGCAAGGCATCTAACGTAGTTTCAATGCTTTTTCCCGCACTTAATAATCCAAAAGTAGAGAGAATCCGCTTGCCTGCCAAATTATATTGCTGTTTCAAAGACGCTTTATCCAAATGCTGAACTAAGTGCGTGCCGTGTGGAATGATAGAGATTTTATCGACCGGCACATCATAATCCACCGCCAATATATGAGCCGCAGAATTTGTCATCACAATGACAGAAGAAGCCACTTCCGTCATATTTTGTACTTTTAATTTCAACAAAAGGTCCGGCCCAGGCAAGACCGTATGAAAAACAAGCACAACAGGCAAAGTAAGCAGTGCCAAAAATTGTTGAAAGTCCTTTTCATATTGAGCAAAAAAGCCAAACTCATGCTGTATCACGACCATCTGAATTTGTTGGTCTTTATTCACTTGAGAAGCTAATTTTGTAAAAGCATTTTTACTATCTGTATTCAGAATATATTTGGGTTCATAAAAATAATTATGTCGTTCATTTTTTGATTCTAGCACACACAAACTCAGTTGAAATGATTGATGAAACTTATCATTCAAGGCATAGATTAAATCTTGCGAATACGTAGCAATACCACACTCTCTTGGGGGATAAGACGTAATGAACAAAATCTCGGGCAATATGTTTTTATTGATGGGCGCATCAGTTTTATTTAGCAAAACTGTTGTTTCGCTTTCATATAATTG
>JAYUVL010000233.1:0-2158 GCA_043754075.1 Cytophagales bacterium
GCCCAGCCCGGGGCGATTTGTTTCATTGGAATTTTGAAACCCTCGACATCGCTCCCCAATTGCAGGTGGGAAAAAATGTAGTGGCGGCAGTGGTGTGGAACTACGGCGAGGATCGGCCCATGTCCCAAATCAGCTACCGCACGGCTTTCATTTTACAGGGTGATACTGAACAAGAGAAAGTGGTCAACTCCGATAAAACTTGGAAAGCCAGCCGAAATGAGGCATACCGGCCCTTGAAACCGGAACTGATTTACACCTATTATGTCGTGGGGCCGGGCGAGCAGGTGGACAATGCCCGCTATCCTTGGGGCTGGGAAACCGCCAACTTTGAAGACAGCGGGTGGCAGGCCGCCCAACAGATCAACCGGGGGATTCCCAAAGGCAGCGACTGGACCGAATGGTGGCTGCTGGTGCCACGGCCCATTCCCCCAATGGAACTGAAGCCCGAGCGGCTTGCCACCGTCAGGTCAGTAACGGGCATGGCGTTGCCGGCCGGTTTTCCGGCCCAGGTTGGTGCCGTCAATGTCCCGCCCCGGTCCAAGGTCAAAATGGTGCTGGACCAAGGGCACCTCACCAACGCGTATCCCGTGCTGACCACCAGTGGTGGCAAAGGCGCAAAAGTAGCCCTAAGCTACGCCGAGGCACTTTATGTGGAGGAGGGAAGTGGCAAAGACTGGCGCGCCCAACAGCAAAAAGGCAACCGTAACGACATTGCAGGCAAACGGTTTGTGGGGGTCAAGGATCTGGTCTTGGCCGACGGTGGGACCAACCGCACCTTTACGGGCCTGTGGTGGCGCACCTATCGCTATGTGCAAGTGGAGATCGAGACCCAGGAAGAAGCATTGATCATCAATGACTTGCATGGCATTTTTACGGGCTACCCCTTTGAGCAGCGAGCCAAATTCTCGGCCGGGAACTCAGGGTTGGATCAGATCATGGAGGTAGGTTGGCGCACGGCCCGCCTATGCGCTGGCGAGACGTATTTTGATTGCCCCTACTACGAACAGTTGCAGTATGTGGGCGATACGCGCATCCAAGCGTTGATCTCACTTTTCAACTCGGGCGACGACCGGCTGGTGCGCAATGCGATAAAACAAATTGACGATTCGCGCTTGGCCGAGGGCGTGACACAGAGCCGCTATCCCAGCCACGTGGCCCAAGAAATCCCCCCGTTCTCCCTCTGGTGGATCGGCATGGTGCATGATTACTGGATGTACCGCCCCGATCAGGCTTTTGTGAAAGATCGGTTGGCCGGGGTGCGGCAGGTTCTCCATTTTTTCCAAAACTACCAATATACCGACGGATCGCTCAAGAAAGTGCCTTACTGGAACTTTACCGATTGGGCCTTTGAGTCGGCGGGCCGGGCGCCAATGCAACCTGATGGCTACTCAGCGGCCATGGATTTGCAACTGCTCTGGGCCTATCAATTGGCCGCCGAGCTGGAAAATAGCTTGGGCATGGCCACAATGGGCAAGCTTTACCGCACTGAGGCAGATAAACTGGCCGCCACGATCCAAGCGCGCTACTGGGATCCGGCCAGGCAATTGTACACCGATACCCCAGAGAAAAAGGATTACTCACAGCACACCAATGTGTTGGCCGTATTGACCGGATTGGTCAAAGGCCAAGCCGCCAAGGACTTGGTAGAAAAAACCTTGGCTGATCCTTCGCTCACCCAATGCACCATTTATTTCAAATATTACTTGTTTCAGGCAGTGGCCAAAGTGGGACTGGGCAACCGTTACTTGGATCTGCTGGGCGACTGGCGCACCCAACTGGCCAACGGGCTGACCACGTGGGCCGAGATCACGGATGTAAACAATGCCCGATCTGATTGCCATGCCTGGGGATCCAGCCCCAACATTGAATTTTTTCGCATTGTACTGGGCATTGACACCGCTGCGCCAGGCTTTGCGCGGGTGCGCATTGAGCCGCACTTGGGCAATTTGAAACAAGCGGCCGGTTCCATTCCTCACCCAAATGGTGACATTTCGGTCCGCTATGCCCAAGATAAGAAAGGAAGCTGGACGGCAGAAATTACCCTGCCCGTAGGCACTAGCGGCGAGTTGGTTTGGCAGGGCCAAGCTTACCCATTGAAGGCCGGGGAAAAGCAGGTGATCAAGTTATAAAGAGCGGCTTGGGGGAGAATGAGCGGGTA
>JAYUVL010000234.1:0-2661 GCA_043754075.1 Cytophagales bacterium
TACGATTGTCCGGTACGATGCGCAGGGCACCCGGCTGGGCACTTTCGCGGTTGGGCGCGGGCCCAATGGTTTTTTATTCCAATAGTTGAAGTTGGCGCACGCCTTGGCTGGTGGCTTTCCAGCCGTCCCAAAGCGTGTGCCATACCCATCCGTCACATTGCACAATGATTAAGGATGAGATCAATCACCAAGCTAACACCTTGAAAACCAAAGTAATTTACTGATAACTGTCAACTAAATCAACCTGACTGGTTACCGCAAATGAGGCGCAGATTTTAGCCCAGTGACTTGCTTGCCGATGGTAGATGGCACTTGGCAAGTGCACTGGTCAAGTAGCCGACTCGGTTGGCGGGGTTACAATAGGGCTCCTGTCTTTGGTGTATTCCTTGTTGTAGGCTTTGACCAGCACAAAAAAGTAGGAAATGAGCAAGGGCCCCATCACCAAGCCCAAGATCCCGAAAAACTCCAGCCCAAAAATGACCCCAAAAATGGTGACGAGCGGGTGGATGTCCCCGATCCGTTTGGCAATGGCAAAGCGCAGCACATTGTCAATGTTGATCACCAGCACGCCACCGTAGATCAATAGCCCAACGCCTGCGATGTTATCGCCTTTGGCCAGTTCAATGATGGCGGCCGGCACCCACACCAATGGTGTGCCCAGCACGGGAATAAAGGCCGCAAAAAAACTGACTATCCCCCAGAAAAAAGCGTCTTTGATGTCAAAAATCCAGAAACCAATGCCCACTAATACGGCCTGCACCATCGCGATCAAACCTTGGCCCACCACACTGGACTTGACGTTGTTGCTCAGTTCAGCATAGATTTCGTCGATGGTGGCATCGTCGAAGGGCAGGTACTTATAAAAAGTGGCGATCAATTTCTCTTCATTCACCAACACATAGTACAGCACTAAGTACAGCACCGATACCCCCAGCAGTATACTCGCCGTGCCCGACAAAAGGGGGGTGAACAGATCTGAGGCAAAAGTAGCCACCCGGCTGGCGACTTGTTGGAGCAGTTGCTTGTTTTGGAAATCAATTCCCGTCATTTCTTGGATCTTGATCAAAATCGGGTTTTGCAGAAGATGATTAAAAGAATCAACAATAGTGTCAGTTTTGGAGGCATACAGAATTACCTTCCGGGCCAGCATAATACCCACCAGCGTGAGCGGGAGGATGATGATGAGGAGCGACACCCCCATGACGGTCAGGGCGGCGGCGGTTTGGCTCCAGCGGCGCTTACGAACCAAGAAGTGAAACATGCCCCGAAACAGCACAAACAAGATCACACAGCCAATAATGGCCGGGATAAACTGACTTAGCCCGTACAAAAGGAAAAATCCCAAGGAAAGGATCAGAGAGATGTGCAGGGTCAATTTTTGGGCGGGCGTGTAGATTTTCATACCTTTTCCAATTTGTGAATGATTGAAGGAGCAATTTATCATTTTCGGCCAATTTTCATAGTTTTGTCAGGCCAAACCAGCCCCAAACTTTTGATTTGGCTACATATTTCTTTGTTTGGCGTGGGTCAAGGGAGCTTTTTCTTTGCCAAACTTAGGTGCAGATTTTTTTTAGGACAACTTCAAGCGAGAAATGAACAAGTTTATCAGTGCCTCTGACATACCGGATTTTGCAGCTTTTCTGCAAGAAGCCCACCAAGTCAAACAAACCCCCTTTGCCTGGAAAACGCTGGGCCTCAACAAGACCATCGGACTGATCTTTATGAATCCCAGCCTGCGTACAAGGCTGAGCACCCAAAAAGCGGCCCTCAACTTGGGCATGGCCCCCATGGTGATGAACATTGACAAGGATGGCTGGAAACTGGCCTCGGGCGAGGGCGTGATCATGAATGGTGATGCGGCCGAGCACGTAAAAGACGCGGTGGCGGTTATGGGCCAGTATTGCGACATTATTGGGGTGCGCTCCTTCCCCTTGCTGGTCAACCGGGAAGAGGATTATGCCGAAAATATCATTGGTGATTTTGTTCGTTACGCCGGAGTGCCCATTGTCAGTTTGGAGTCGGCCACCCGCCACCCGCTGCAATCGGCCGCTGACTTGATCACCATCGAGCAATATAAAACCAAGCCCCGGCCCAAAATTGTCCTGACGTGGGCCCCGCATCCCCGCGCATTGCCCCAAGCGGTGCCCAATTCGTTTGCGGAGTGGATGTGTGCCGCTGGGGCCGACTTGACCATTGCCCACCCCGAAGGGTATGAACTGGATCCCAAGTTTACGGACGGGGCGAAAATTGTGCATGATCAAGCCGCCGCTTTTAGAAATGCTGATTTTATTTATGCCAAAAACTGGTCTTCCTACCACGAATACGGCCAGATATTGTGCCGTGACAGGGCGTGGATGGTAGATCAAGCAAAAATGCAATTGACCAACAACGCCAAGTTCATGCACTGTTTGCCGGTGCGCCGCAACGTGGTGGTGGAAGATGCGGTGATCGATGGTCCCCATTCTATTGTCATTCAGCAGGCCGCCAACCGGGTAGTGGCAGCCCAAGTGGTGCTCAAACGGATGCTCGAGGCAATGGCTTAAGTTGGCGCTGAGTGCGTTTCATGTTTATTTAGGAAATACCTTCGCCCCATGAAAAATTTGTTTGTCAATACCGCCTTGGTCACGGGCGTGTGCACGGGGGTGGCCATCTGGGCATTCA
>JAYUVL010000235.1:0-11059 GCA_043754075.1 Cytophagales bacterium
AGCGGCACTGACCGGGCTTTATCCCCAACATGCTGCCATCATCGCCCAACTGACCCGGCAATAGGGGAGGGGCGAAGTTTTGGCCGCCCGGCCCAACCCTAGAAAGAGAACGTTGCTCCTACCAGCACATTGAACTGGCGAGCACCATAATATTGGTAGCGTTGGTAGCTCTGGGCAAAAATATTGTTGAGCGCCGCAAAAGCCGCGATTTTTTCGGTGAACCGAAAATCTGCCTTGAAGTTCACGTCGATGATATTGTCCAGCGCTTTTTCGCGTTGATTGGCCAAACTGAACGCCCGCAAGCCAGCAATGTAAAAAATGTCGAGGTTGAGCAGCAGCTTATTTTTCCAGCTATACCCGTTGAGCCAAGAAGCCACCAAGCCTGGGCGGTGCCACGGTTTGGCCACTGCTTGGGTGGCATAGCCAAAGAATTCCGCTTTTAACACCGACCTGTACCCTTGATTTTCATAGGACAGTTCGCCCAAAAAATGGAGGACGGCCACACTTTTGGGGTCATAAATGGCCGTAAACTTGGTGGAATCGGCGGCACTGTTCACAAAAAAGTACAAATTTCGGTAATTGCCCAAGGCGCCACGCAGGTTAAAACCAAACGTTTGGTCGAGGTTGCCGCGCAGCCCGCCCGCCACTTCCCATTGCTGGTTGGTGTGGGCCAGGGGCACTCCCGGCCCAATGAATGGGTTTTCGCCGGCGAAACGGCGCAGCGAAGTTTTTTGGGTATTGCCCTCAAACTGGGCGTAGGCGGTGAAAGTATTTTCCACAATGTCATAACTGGCATTAATGCTGGGATACAGCCGGTAATTGGATACGTTGGCCGCGGTAGTATCCCCGTCATACACCAAGTTCAGGCCCGCGCCCAACTTGAGCCGATCCACCATGAAATGGTATTTGGGAGTAAAAATCAGCAAGTTGCGGTTAACAAAAGTAGCCAAATCGTTGCGACGGGCAATCGATACATTGGCATCCAAAGTGAAACTGCTTTCATCACTGAGGTTGGCCTTGGCCCCGCCCTGGATCCCAAACTCCGCCTCCGAAGCCCGGAATGCGTCATTGAGGGTGTAGAACGATAACTTGCCGTGGTATTGCAAGTCTTCGCTTTCATCGGTGGTTTCATAGCCCACATTGGCTTCAAACAGGTTATAAACTTGGCGAATTTCGCTCCGGCGGATCCGGTTGCTAACTTCTGGGTTGTAGCCGTAGAAGAAAACACCATTTCGTTGATACCCCAAACCGCCGGTGACTTTGCCACCATCGGTATGGTAACGGCCGGCCGCCGCGATGTCGGTGTGGTGGCTGCCCGAGTTATTGCCATCCACTGGGCCGCGGATGGCACTCAGATGGGCGGCCCGCACCGTGAAGCCAAACGGGCCAGGTTTGCAACTGCTGTAAAACCCTTCGCCATAGAGGGTGCTATAGTTGCCCACTCCCACTTTTAAAAAGTTACAAAAACTGGGTAAAGCGGCCACAGTGGACTGCGTGAGGGGCGAGATTACGGGGGCTAAGCCAGGTAGGTTGAAATTATACCGAGGCAGTTCGTATTTTTGTTCGATAGCCTGTTTGCTAGACTCTACTTTGGCCATCTTGTCAAAATTTCGGTTGGCCTTGGCCAGTTCCACTACCCGATTTTTCTCGATAGTCACTTGGCTATCCTTTAAATCTCCGTCTCCCTCTCCTTGGGCATAGGCCGCATAATCGATCAAACCCGAGGCACCGAAGGCTAAACAGAAACACTGAACCAAAAAAGAATTTTTCACAATATCGTTTTTAGGAGAATAATGTTGAGCATACCCACAAAATGCAGATCAACTTAGAGGCCAAATTGCGCCCGGATGGTTTGGGCTTGGTGGTCATCGATTTGTAAATCTTGGGCCAACCGGCCAATAAAATCGACTTCGGTGCGCGCCAATTGCTTGTCCACTGCGGCCAAGAAACAAGCTTGCTTGAACAGTTCCGTGGCAAAATTTTGATCGGCACTGGCTTGGCCCACGATTTCTTCATAGGCAATCGGGTGGTTAAAGGCCTCGATCATTTCACTCTTTACCTCATCCAGCTTGGCGATGCCGTCGGGGAACAGGTCGCGGCTGGTCTGGTCGATCAAGCCATAAAAAGCCGTTTTTTCGGCTTCGTGAAACTGGCGATCGGCCCCGCAGACATGGCTCCAGAGGCTCACGCACAGGCGGGCCGAAGCGTAGCGTTCCTGCAAGAGTGCTTCCAGATCGTTGGGTGAGGGTGCGCCCGATTGGGAAAGCCCGCTCCCCCTCGACCCACCCGCGAACCGGCGCTTGGCGTAACCGATGCACGCCTGAATGGCAATGGACCCCAACACCGATAAGAGGCTGTTGCTGCTTTGGCGCTGCCGGCCCCCGCCACCCAAGAGGTTGACCAAGCCGCCAAGACCGCCGGATTGCTGGCCACCACCGCCCAGCAGGTTGGCCAATCCGCCGATCAAACCGCCATTGCCTTGGTTTTGCCCGCCACCGCCCAGCAAGTTGACAATGCTGGAAATGTCAAAACCACCACCTCCCCCGCTCTGATCTTTGGTATTGTTGTTATTCGTGGTTTGATCGCTCGGATTGTCAAAATTAAAAGCTTCATTTACAACCGTTTCATCGGGGTTGTCTTTTACGATACGTACTGGCATAGTCTTGTTGCTTAAAGGTTGGGCAAAATGAAAAGTATAGTATTGACAAGTTTATAAAACCTACTGGTTTGGTTAGAGAACAATGACCTTGGGTGAACCCTATCAGCTTGCCCACCAGGCAAACCATGCTGTCTGGGTTTAAATTTAATGAAAATTTCTACTTTGCCCTATCAAAAACCAAGGATTGGACAGGAAAATCAAGGGAAAAGGGTGCGCGCGGTGGGCCAATCTGGGCTGTCGGGGATAAAAAGGGCTGTCTTCCCCTAGTAACAACACTGGTTTTGCGCTTACTTTGGTAGCACCCCAACTCAACTGGTTTGCACCTGCCCGGTAAGGTAACGACTTAAAAATCAAGGGAATCAATTGCAATGAATGATTGAATTGTTGCAATCTCGGCCTGAGCGATTGATTTGTCGATCATGGTATCTTTGGCTATTTTCAAGTCAACGGTGCGTCAAGTTGTATTTAGGTTTTCTGTTGGCCAAAAAAGAGAGTATTCCTATCCAAAAACAACGAGCAGCACCTTAGTCTGGTCAATGGTTGGTTGGTATCAATACAATATTGAGACGGCCACCCCGCCGAAGTAGTTGCGGGGCAAGCCCGGATAGTAATAGCGGGGCGCGCGGCCAGTGGCATTGACCAAGATCATGGAAGCATACGCCTGATCAAATAAATTGGCCACGCCGCCATAGAGATGCACATCGAGGTGCTTGAAAAACACCCGGCGAAACCCGGCCCGGAGGTTTCCCACCTGATAAGCCGGATTGTCCTTGGTGTTGTCGTCGCGCATGGGATACGCTGACACATATTGGTAATTCAGGTTGGCATAAAAACCAACCCGAGTGCGCAGATCCACCCCTGCACTGGCGATGGTCGGAGGCGTGCCAGTGAGCAGGTTGCCCGCATAATCGGCATCACCATCACGAAATTCGCGGAAACGATAGCGGCCGGCACTGAGATTGACAAAAGTCTGCCATTCCCAACCGCGCTTCACCAACGCTCCAGCCCGATAATTGAGGGCGGCTTCTAGTCCTTGGTGGGTAGTGCGCCCCGCATTGATTCCCACAAAAGCATCATCGCCGGTGCGGCGGGCCACCAATAAATTTCGCACGTCCATGTAAAAATAAGAAACATCGTAAGTCAATCGGTTGTCCAACCAACTGCCCCTTAGGCCGGCTTCGTAATTAATCCCGGTTTCAGGCCGGATGTCGGGGTTGATCCGCCCCGTTGGGGTCAGGGTTTCGGATAAGGTGGGCGGGGAGAAACCGTGGCTGATTGTGGCGTAGATGGCCAATGGCTGGTCGGTCAGCGGCCGGAAATTGGCGGCTAAACGGGGGGAAAGCATCGGGGCAAAGTCCCGTTTGCCGGAAATATCAGCATTGTCACCAGTGAACAAATCGGTGAGCAGGTATTGGGTCTGGTTGAGGTTCAGTCCTCCGATCAAGGTGAACCTTGGGCCGAAATCAGCCTCCGCTTGGGCAAAAAGGTTATAGTAACTGCGCCGCTCTTCTTGATCGCTGAGCGCGGCTCCCTGCCGCCCGGCTTGGTTGCGGTAAGTGCGCCAACTGTACCATTCGTTGAAATATTCGCCACCGAGCACGAGGCGGGCCTTGGTTGGCCCTTGGCCCAAGGTGCGCTCAAAGCGGGTGCGGGCTCCCCAAGCTTGCGAAGCTTCCCGCAAAAAATTGAACGGCCGTGGCTCGTCCGAGTCCCGGAAAGTGGCAAACAGACTGCTCGAGTTGCGCCAATTGGCATTGAAATCATGCTGTACCGACGCGCCCAGCAGTATTTTGCGCGCGTCCTCGTACCCGCGCAGTTGCAGCCAAGTGGGGGCGGCTGCCCGGGGCGTTTGCACATAAGCGGCACTATCGATGGAGCTGGGAATGAAGGCTTTGAGCGCAATGTAGTTGGCCAATAGGGAAACATGGGTGCGCTCGCCCGCTTGAAACTGTCCCAGTGCCGCCAGCGACTGCCGATTATATTGGTTGTTTTCCCGGTAGCCATCGGCCAATTGGCGGCTATAGACCAAGCTGACATTGGCCCGGTCGTTGCCGGTGGCCAGGCGGTTGACGTTGCGCCGCAGCCCAAACGAACCGAACATCCACTCGGACGAGGCCGAGGTCTGGCCATAATCGGCTTTGCGGCCAGTGAGCACCACCGTGCCGCCCAGCCCCGCACCATAAACGCTCGATGATGGTCCTTTGATCACTTCTACCCGTCCGATCAGGCTCAGGTCAATGTCCTCGATGGTGGTTTCACCGTCGCCAGTAGTGAGCGGGATGTCGTTGAAATAAGCCCGGACTTTGTTGGTGGAAAACAAGGATCGGGACCCTATCCCCCTGATAGTAAGTCGGTTGGTGCTCAATGTCCCCGACGACATAAACACGCCCGGCACGCGGTTGAGGGCGGGAACGATGATGGCGTCGTTGTCGCGGTGCAACTCCCGAGGGGTGAGCAGGGCCACCGATCCGGCCACTTCGAGGAGTTTTCTGTCCGATAACAACGCGGTTACCGTCACTTCGTTAAGTTCAGTGCTACCGGGTGTCAAATAAATATTGAGCCAATCAGTTTCTTTGTTGAGCACCATGAACAAATCAACATAGCCGATACAGGACAGGCGAAGGGTATCACCGGCCTTGGCACCGGGCAATTGAAAGGCTCCTTTGGCATCGGTGGGCACCCCCCCGGCCCCGGTGCGCACCGTTACGCTTGGCAGGGGCTCATTGGTGATGGCGTCGCTCACGCGCCCGCGCACTTGGGCGAGGGCGGGCAATCCGATCAACCAAAAAAACAAAAAGAAAAAAATATTGCACAAAAAAATAGCACGAAGACGCATGGCAGAAGGAATAGCAGGAGCAAGTTAGTCAGGAAACGGGATTAGGGCAAATACTTTGGGCTTCGGTTTTTTGCGGCACCAAGCGTTTTGCGACGCCAAGCGTTTCAAACTCTTTTCTTTGCCCAGCGTTGCAAACTCTTTAAGAGTTTGCAACTCTCCAAAACTCTCCAAGGTTGGGCAACCAAAAATCCCGACCGATTTGGCAGTATTGGCCAAATTTTATAATTTAGCGTCGGTGCCGAACTGGCACTGCACTTATGGCCGAACCCGACAAACGCGGAATGAGCCGCGAAGACCCGACCGAAGCCCCGCCTGTGGGGAAAAACTACCTGTTGGCCATTGGGATTGACAAGTACGTCCACCAAGTCGAGCTCCGCAACGCCGTGCGCGATGTGGAGGCCGTGGCCAAAGTGCTGGCCGAACGCTTCCAGTTTGCCCCCGAAGACGGCCAGCAGACCATCATCCTGCGCAACGGCGAGGCCACCCAGTCGCGCATTTTTACTGAGCTGCGGCGGTTGCAAAACAAGATCGGGCAGGCTGACAATTTGTTCATCTACTTTGCCGGGCACGGCTGGTACGACCCGGTTTTTAAGCACGGGTACTGGATCCCGCCCACTGCCCGGTTCAGCCGCGACGAGGACCACACCGGCGAGTACATCGCCAACGAGATGGTGGTGAGCCGCCTCAAACAGATCGACTCGCTGCACACCCTGGTGGTGGTGGATGCCTGTTTTTCGGGCAGCCTGTTCCGCGAGCTGCGCGACCTGAAGCCCGCCCAAGAACCCGCCGAAAAACTCTACCCCATCCGCTCGCGCTGGGCCATTACCTCGGGCCTCAACGAGCCAGTGGAGGACGGGACTTTGGGCGAACACAGCCCGTTTGCCAAATATTTGTTGGAAGCCCTGCGCCAGCCGGGCCCGCTGCTGGTATCGGACGTGGCCCAGTATGTAAAAAAAGCCACCGGCATGAACGTTCGCCAGCAACCCAACGCCGGGCGGCTCTACAACGCCGACGACCGGGGGCAGGGCGAGTTTGTGTTTTTCCCTCGGCCCGAGCAGGTGGCCAACCTGGCCTGACAGGCTGCCCTGGCCGCCAACACGGTGTTGGCCTATGCCGATTTTTTGGAAGCCCACCCGCACAGTGCCCACGCGCCTGACGCCCGCGCGCGCCTTGGTGCGCTGGAGCAGGCGAAGCGCGCCCAGCAAGAGCAGCGCGACTTTGCCGAGGCCCAAAAATTCCGCAGTATCGACCTGCTCAGCCAGTACTTGGACAATTATCCAAACGGCCAGTTTGTGGACCAGGCCCGCACCCTCAAAAAAGAGGTGCGGGAAGAACTGCGCCGCCAAGAGGAGGATCAACTGGCCGAAGAAAACCGCCGGAACGAACAGGTACGCCTGGCCGAGGAGGAACGGCAACGCCAGGCGGCCAAAAAAGCCCAGCAGCGCGCCAACGAGTACCGCGAAATGTACAAGCTGTTTTTTGCCGATGGCCAGATCAGCGACCAGGAGCGGCGGATGTTGCAGACCCGCCAGCGCGACGCCCGCCTTACCGACGAGCAGGTGGCGGCCATCGAGCGGGAGGTGGAGGCCCAGTGGCGGGCCGAAAAAAAGCAAAAGGAAGATGAAGCGCAGCAACTGCAACTAACCGAGGCCCAACAGCACGAGGCCGAAGAAGCCCAGAAACGCCAAGCACAGGCAGCCGCCAACCGCCAGGCTGAGGAAGAAAAAGCCGAAGAAGCCGAAAAGATCAGGCAGGCCCTTTTGGCTGAAGCCCAACAGCGTGAGGCCGAGGAAAAAAAAGCAGCCGAAGAAGCCGTTTGGCAAGCCGCCCAAAACGCGGGCAGCGAAGCCGCCTACTTCGACTACACCCGCCAATACCCTTACGGCCGCTATGTGAACGAGGCCAACGACCAGATCCGCCGGATCCGGGCCGAGCGCGACGCTGTGGCTGCCCAGCGCCGCCGCGAGGAGGCCGAGCACCGCTTTGCCCAGGCCAAAGCGCAGGCCGATGTGGGGCTGCTCCGCGACTTTGCCCACCGCTACCCCGAAAGCCCGCTGGTGCCCGAGGCCGAGCGGCTGATCGCCGAGTTGGAAGTTGTTCGTGGGGACACGAACAACGGCGACAATGCGAAGGGACCGGAACCGCAAACCCAACTTGAGCCAGCCAAACCGTCCGTTCCCCAAAAGATCCCCTCAACTACCCCGGTCAGGCCTGGATCTGACAAAAGATGGCTCTACGCGCTCGCCGGCGTGGTGGTTTTGGGGCTGGTGGTTTTTGGTTTGCGGTATTGGCTGCGGGACAAAAACCCCCAGCAAACAGGAACGGCCCAGGTAGTACAACCCGATCTTGGCAAAGTGACCAAAGAAGTTTACCAAGATACGACCGGCCCGGCCCCAGATCCCAAGCCCATCCTCCAAGAAAAACCCAAAGTGGAAGAGAAAAAGGCCACCCCGCCAGCCGAGTTGGCCGCCGACGAGGTGACTTACCAAAAGCTGGGCGACCAGCCCACCCTGGCCGACCTGCGGGCGTTCCTAAAAAAACACCCCAAAAGCCGCCTCGCGGCCAAGGTGCGCGGGCGGATGGCCAAACTGGCGGAGCGGGAGTACGAAGCGGCGATCAGCGAGGCCAAAAAACAGGAGGCGTTGTATGAATATGACAACGCCGTGATTTTCTACAAAAAAGCTGAAGCCCTCAAGCCTAAGGACAGCTATGCGACCAGTAGATTGGCAAAGTTGTGCGCGATGGGGCATTGCTAGGTAAAGATACCTCGGCGACGGGGCGGTGATCCGAGTACCCAAGGAGTGGCTGTTCCGCAGACGCGCAGTCCATGACGGCTATTAGCCTCCACAGTGGTTGGACAAAATAAAAACCCGCCCCACGTTCGATGTTTCGCTACCAGTGGGGCGGGTGGGCCTTTTGTTTTCGGAATGCCTGAGCGGCAGACGCAGGGCCGCACTTTGTATTTGCCATTGCGCGCTCGCGGGGGGATGGCCCGCAATTCTGGCAGGGGCAAGTATTGGGCAGGCGAGCCGGAGACCGTTGTTGTTGTTACGGTTGGCTGGGTTGTTCCTGTTGCGGTTGGCCGCCCGGCAGTTATTGGGTTTGTTGTTCCAAGAGCCGCCACGCAGAACGCCTACTTTTGACCAAGTGCAAGCCCTCGGCCTTCACGGTAAAAAAGACCCGCCGCAGCAAACGGTGAGTATCCGCTTGCTGGGCATGGCCCTTCCAACTGTTGAGCCTTGCCTCAAATTTATCGGATGACAACCGATTTTGCTTGTACTCACTGAGGTTTTTCTTCAACCGCCGCCAAAATGCCCGTACATTTTGGCTCCGCAGCAAGCGGTGAGTACGGTACACCCGCTGGCCCAAAAACCCTACCCCACAACGGGCCGGGATGATGCGCGACTTGGTGGGGTGGATCACCAGCCCGAGGGTTTGGAGGAAAGTCTCGATCTGGGCCTTCCAGCCTTGTAGCACGGCTTTGTCGGAATGCAGCAGTACAAAATCGTCCACATAGCGAATGTAGCACTTCGCGCCGAGTTTTTCCTTCACAAAGTGGTCGAGGCCGTTCAGGTAGAGGTTGGCAAAATACTGGCTGGTGAGGTTGCCGATGGGCAGGCCCCGGCGCACCGGCCCGGCGAGCGGCCCTGGGTCTGGCAAAGGGAAATCAATTGCCTCTTGCGGGTTGCTGTTGTCGATGATGAGGTCGATGAGCCACAGCGTGCGGCGGCAGGCAATTTTGCGGCGCACCAACTGCTTGAGCACCCGGTGGTCGATGCTGGGGAAATACTTGCGGATGTCGCACTTGAGCACGTAATCGTTTTTTTGCAGAAACGATTGGAACCGCCGGATGGCCGCGTGCGTGCCCTTGCCCTCGCGGTTGGCAAAGCTATCGGCGATGAAAGTGGCCTCGAGAATGGGCTGGATCACGTTGCACAGTGCATGGTGCACCACCCGGTCGCGGTAGCTGGCCGCGCTGATCATGCGCCGCTTGGTGTCGCGCACATAGAAGGTGGTGTAGCCGCCGGGGCGGTAGGCCTGGGCCAGCAGCTCGGCCTGCAACTGGAGCAGGTGGGCCTCCAGTCGCAGTTCAAACCGGGCCACGGCCCCCTTGGCCCGCTTGCCGCGCCGGGCCTTGCGGTGGGCCAGCCACAGGTTATCAAAATCTGCGATGTGCCCAAATAGGTTTTTATGGGTTTTCATGTTTAATTCGCCACTTTATCCTTTCCATGTTAGGCCAAACAATCTTGATCCACGCTTTCGTACCTTATTTTCCCCCCTTCTACTGATGCAAAACAACCCCGCCATCATCCTCAAGAGCTACGAACTGCTCAAGCATTTTATTGCTCAGGTGCTGCGGCGCATCCCGCGCGACCAGCGCTTTGCGCTGGGCAACCAGATTCAGGGCCATCTCACCCTGGTGATGGAACTGCTCACCGAGGCCTATTACACCGCCCCGGCCGAAAAAAGGCCCCTACTGCTCAAGGTAAACCTCAAGCTGGAAATCTTGCGCCACTACCTGCGCCTGTGCCACGAACTGGGCTACTACGACTCGGCCAAACTCAAGCACCTCAGCGAACAAGTGGACGAGATCGGGCGCATGGCCGGGGCTTGGCTCAAGTCGATCAAATAGCCGTTTTCAAAATAAATTTGCTCGAGGCCGAAGGCCTCGGTAAACCAAAAAAGAAAAAGTAAAGAAGAAAAAAGTAAAAAATTTAAAGGGTAAAAGACTAAAAAAGGCAAAGGGTTAGTTTACTGGGCAGGCGAGCCGGAGACCGTCGTTGAGGCCACGGTAGGCTGGGAAGTCCCTGACGCGGTAGGCCGCCCGGCAGCCATTGGGTTAGTCGTACCAAGAGCCGCCACGCAGAACGTAATAAGTGGCACGATTTTTGTTAATAGGGTTGCGCTCACGGGCGGCGGGAGTTTTGTAAAAATTTTCATCGTACCAGTCGGCGCACCACTCCCACACGTTGCCGCTCATCTCATACAGCCCCACGCTGTTCGGCGCGAAAGTTTTTACGGGTACCGTCTTGCGCCGGTATTCGCCCGCTACCGAATAGTCTTTTTTATAATCGACACTTGCGTCAAAATTCGCCTCGCTGGGCCGCAAAATGTTCTGCCCGTTGCCAAAACGGTTGTTTTTGCCCCGCTCCCGGGCCGCAAACTCCCACTCAGCCTCCGTGGGCAGGCGGTAGCGTTTGTTCGTCTGTTGGTTCAGCTTTTGGATAAATTCCTGACAGTCCTCCCAACTCACCTGCTCCACCGGGCACTGGGCGCAGTTTTTGAAGTAGCTCGGGTCGCTGCCCATCACCGCCCGCCACAGGGCTTGGGTCACCTCGGTCTGCCCCAAGTGGTAGCCGTCCAACGTCACTGGGTGGACGGGCAGCTCATCGCTTCCGCCCTCGCCGAAAGTGTCGCCCATCTGGAACGTGCTGCCCGCCACATGGATCATGGTGAAGGAGACGCCGTTGACGGTTTCGGTGAAGTTGCGGGGGAGGTCGGGGGGAGGCGATTTGGAGGGTTCTTCCTTTTTCTTCGGTTCCGATTTTCGGGCCGCTTCAATC
>JAYUVL010000236.1:0-5676 GCA_043754075.1 Cytophagales bacterium
CTTCCCTATTTTATGGTCAATTTTGATGTAAACCCAGTTCCAGTCCCCCCACAACCCAAATACAGTCAACTTTTGTGGGGCGTGGCCGGCGTGGGTGGACTTGCCATTTTGTTGAGTGTGCTCAATGCCAACGCAGTGTTGCTATTGCCCGAAGCAGTGCTGATGCCTCTACGCTGGGCGGGCCTTGCGCTGTTCGGGTATTATGGCTTCCGGCGCAACCACCTGACCACTTGGATCGTGGTCAGTATGTTTGTGGGGGCGGCCCTGGGCCACGATTTTCCCGAATTTTCCAAGAACTTGAAGGTGTTGAGCGATATATTCATCCGGCTCATCAAAACGATCATTGCCCCGTTGTTGATCGGCACGCTCGTGGTGGGCATTGCGGGCCACTCCGACATGAAGCAAGTGGGCCGTTTGGGTTGGAAATCACTCCTTTATTTCGAAATCGTGACCACCATTGCGCTATTTGTGGGTTTGGCCGCTATCAACTTGAGCCAGGCCGGGGCGGGGATCGAGCAGTCGGCGGCCATGATCGCCGATGGCATCCCCAAAGTGAAAGAGCAAAATTGGCAGGAGATCGTGCTCCATACTTTCCCGGAAAACATTGCCAAATCGATTGCCAATGGCGAAGTGCTACAAATTGTGGTGTTCAGCATCTTGTTTGCCATCGGATTGTCGCAGGTCAAGTCGCGCTACAAAGTGACCATGCTGAACGCGCTCGAGAGCATGTCGGAAGTAATGTTCAAGTTTACCAACGTGATCATGTACATGGCTCCGTTTGCGGTCGGGGGGGCCATTGCCTACACGCTGGCCGAGATGGGGTTTGGGGTATTGCTCAACCTGCTCAAACTGTTGCTCACGCTCTATGGGGCGTTGATAGCATTTATTTTCTTGGTATTGTTGCCCATTGCCCTGATCGCCAGGGTTCCCCTCAAAAAGTTCGTGGCGGCCATTGCCGAGCCAGTGTCATTGGCGTTTGCCACTGCCAGCTCGGAGTCGGCCCTGCCCAAGGCCATGAAAGCGATGGAAGCCATTGGGGTGCCGCGCAAGATTGTATCCTTCGTCATGCCGACTGGCTATAGTTTCAACCTTGACGGCACAACCCTTTATTTGGCACTGGCCGCCGTTTTTGTGGCTCAGGCGGCCAAGGTCGATCTTCCGTTCAGTACACAGCTGGTCATGGTGTTCACCCTTATGCTCACCAGCAAAGGAGTGGCGGGGGTAGCCCGGGCTTCTTTGGTCATTTTATCGGGCACTATTGCCTCGTTCAATTTGCCCGATTGGCCCATTGCCGTTATTTTGGGCATTGATGCGCTCATGGACATGGGGCGCACCTCGGTCAATGTGATCGGCAACTGTCTGGCCACGGTGGTCATTGCCCGCTGGGAAGGGGAGTTTGACGACAACTTCGACCCAGCCAAGGCAGCCGCGCTGGAAGAAGCCGAAGTGGGTCATTAAACGAGCACTAACGAAGCTCAATGAAACGCCGGCCCGACAGCAATTAGCGCCGTCACCACGAGGCGAAGCGAACATTTCTCGTCCGTATGGACTACTTTGGCACTTTACTTTAGCTTTTTAGAACACTATCCATTCATGAAATTGTTTTTGTTCAGCTGGCTTGCCTCCCTATTGTGGCCATTTTCTTCGGCTGTGGGGCAGTTCCAGTTGGCGGTGTTTGTTCACCGCTCTCCGAGCTGGCACCTTGCCTCCGGTCCAACTGCCCAGCGGCAACCGGCCCAATTTGGTGATTTTATCTATTGTGAGAAAAATCCTCAGTCTTGGTGGCCAGCCCAATCGGTGGTGGATCATCAATCGGGTTTTGTGCCAGCCGATCAAGTGGCCTTGATCAACGAACTGCCATTGGCGGCCCAAAAGGTTTTGTTTGATTCAATATTCCGGGCTTACCAACAACTGGCCGATACTTTTCGGGTTCAGATCGCGGCATCCAAGCAAACCAACCAAACGGCGATGCGACAGAGGGTGGAGGCATTTAATGATGAAAAATTTGATCCCTTACTGGGCGAATTTGCTGATTATTTTCGTAAGTCGCAGGACACGGCCACGCTACAGCAGCTCTTCGCCACTCTCTGGGCCGATCGGGGTTCGCAAAGCGAAATGCCCTCGGTAGCCTTGGCCCAGTGTTTTGCCAACCATCCCGAGCGGGTAATCGCTGCACTGCGCCAGCTAGACACCGAAGCCTGCGAGGCCATGCTCGAGATCATTGCCCACGGGATAGACAACCAAATCTATCTGGACGACAACGAAAAACTGGACACTAACCAAAACTTGCGCCTCAAAGACAAACTAGAAGCCATCAGGAACTGAGGCTATTTGAACTTGACCGGTTTGACTTTGTAGCCTTTTTTGCGGAGCAGTTCAATCACGCCACTGGCTCCGGGCAGGTGTGCGGCCCCCACGCCCGTAAACACGCGCTTAGTGGCCATCAGCTTTTCCATTCGGTCGGCCATGTTGAGGTTGCGCTTGGTGAGCAGTTGCTCATTGAGATTGGCCGACAATTCCTTGGAAGTCAGCTCAAACAGGCTGTCCAGTTCTTGCCGTTGGTAGAGACCGATCATCTTTTCCATGCTGTTGGCACTGCTTTCCTCCGAGCCTTCGCTCACTATCTGTTCATACAGCATTTCAGCTTGCAGCTTCAGCGGGATGCTGTTGAAGGCATTCATCTGCTCTTCAAAAGTTTCCAGCCCCACCACTTCCATTTGACGGTCGGCGGCCATTTCCTGCAAGTACAGATCGAGGGGTTTGCCACCCTGCTTCATTTTTTCGGGGTCCATCATGTTGCCATCCTTATTGGCCAGCAGCGGCGAGAGAAACAGTGGTTTCATGCGCTCAAACATACTTGACATGGGGCCAAATTTTTCAGCTAGTTTTGCTTGCACCACTTGGTACTTTTCTGGAGAGAGGAGCGCGGGCAACGTGCTGTCGGGCGGCGACATGATCATGCCCATTGCCTTAAAAGCCAATGACTGGTCCATGATCATTTCTCCGGCAAACACTTCGCTACGGTTGAAAGCTTTCCAAGTTGAGTCATTCAGCCGGGTCACCCGCTTGTCGCTCAGGTGCATCGTGCCGAACAGATAGGAAGGGTTTTTGAGGCCATTGCCACTGATTTCCCAAAGGAGCTGGGCGTGGCTGGTCTGCGGGAGCATACCCAAACCACAACCCAAAAGTACGAACAACAGGATTTTTTTCATTTATTGGTTTTTTGACTAAAATGATGGTGATACAAACGATTAATTGAATTGGTTTCCTTGATTATCAAGGAGTTGCTCTCCTCAGTAGCTAAAACTGATGTTGCTTGGGTAAATCCGCCCAGCACTGAGCGGCCAATGGTTATTTTCAGTAAGCTTTAATAATGGATGACTTCACACTTGGGTTGGGCTTTTTTGAACCCCGAAATATCCGCTCTGGAAAGTTTGGTATTGTAGCATTTGATCAGTTTGAGCTTGGGCAATCCTTCCAAGGATTTTAGGCCATTCACCGCTGTACTGTAGAACTCCAGCGTTTCAAGGCCGGTCATGCTTTCCAATCCTTTGAGTTTTTTGACCTGAGTGCCCGAAAAATGTAATTCTTTCAATTTGGTAAGTCCACTCAGGGGTTCCAGATTGTCAATCGCAGTGTTCTCGCAATCAAGGAATCGTAGCGATTGCATCCCCCCGATCGGGGACAGGTCGCCTATTGGGTTTTTTGGACAGCGGAGGGTGATCAATCGCGAGAATGAGGCCACGGGGGTCAAATCACCAATCTGCGTGTTGGTAAAACTCAATGTTTCCAAGCGGTAGAGAATAGTGCTGGGTTGGAGGCTGTTGATGCGTGGCTGGTTGATATCCAATGATTTGAGCAAGGCCACGCGGTGTAGTCCTTCGGTTGAGGGGGTTTTGGGGTCGGCAAACTTCTCGTATTGCCCAAAAACTTGTTGCCAATCGGACGACAGGCCCTTCCACCAGTTTTGCAGCACATCGGTTTTATAAATCAGCAGACACTGGGGCTGGATCTCAATGAACTCGATCACGGCCTTACTGTTGCGGGATACGGCCGCTTCATCGGCGTACACTATCTTGAGTTTGGCCAGTTTTTCTAGGCCCGCAAAGCTGTTGAGGGGGGTGTTTGCCACCCGCAATTCCCCGAGTTCGGCCAACGCTGCCAGTGGTTTCAAGTCATTCACTTTGGTGTTGTCCAAATTCAAGGTTTTCAGGTGAGCCAGACGGGCCACGGGCGTTAGATCTTCTACCGAAGTTCTGGCCGCTTGTACGGAGCGCAATTCGGGCAAAGCTTGCAAAGGGGCCAATGTGTTGATTGTGGCCTGCCCTCCTAAGTCTATTTCGGTCAAATTGGCCAATTGGGCGAGTTGCTCTTTGGTGGGGTCCCCGCTGAATTTGTTAGATTTTTGGAAGAGCCCCTTCCAATTTTCGGGACAATCCTTCCACCATTTTTTCAGGGCCGCGGTTTCAAAAACCACTAGTGACTCAGGATTGGCCAAAAGATGGGCTTGGGCAGCGCTCCGCTTGATATCGGTATTGTCGGCATAAATCGTTTTCAGTGCGGGCATTTTGCCGAGGCCCGTTAAATTGGCCATTGCTGATCCGTTCAGCGATAGCACTTTGAGCGCGGAAAGCGGCTGCAGCTCGGCGACTGATCTGACATCGGTGTTGTCCAGCACCAATTCTTGCAGTGCGCCCAAGTTGCTCAGGGGTGCGAGGGTGATCACTTTGGAGCCTGACAAGTCCAAGGTTTGCAAGCCCCGCAGGTTGCTGAGCGGGCCAACCGATTCGACCGGGGAGCCGGCCAAGGCCAAATGCCGTAACTTAGTCGCACCGGCCAATGCAGACAGGTCGCGCACGAGGGTGTTTTGCAGGCTCACTTTTTCCAGATTGACCAAATTGGTGAGCGGTTTGATGCTGGTGATTTTGGTTCCGTCCAAATTTACTTCGGTAAGGCTGACCAAGAAGTTGAGGGCATCGATGGCCAATATTTTGGTATCAGTGGCCTTGAAAACAACCAACCGGATCAGGTCACGCACCGGGCCGATGTCTTCTACTCCAGTATTGGAAATATCCAGTTGCTTGATATTTTTGAAAGCTGCCAGCGGGGTCAAATCGATCAGGGTTGGGCGGTCACGCAGGCTAAGCTCGCCCACTTCCGTCCATTGTTTGAGTTGTTCCTCGGTGGCCACGGTGTCAGGGATCGCCATGGCGCCCATGCCAAGCGTTTTCCACTCGGATGGGAGGCTGGCCCACCAAAACTGGAGCCCGACCACACCACCTGCTCCAGTGGTATAAACGCTCACCACTTTGAGCTCATCCTTGGCCTGGTCCACGATGTTAATCTCCACAAATCGCTTAACAGTTCGGTTGATACTCTGCCCGTTTTTGGTGGTGGCGGTCAGATTGCGGTTTAGGGTCACTTTGAACGAAAGGTGCCCCTCTTCAGTCACAATTGGCGGGTCGATCTTGGCCAGTTCCAGCACAAACTTTGCCTCACCGAAGAAAGTAACAATATCTTGTAGATAACTTTTGATGTCTTTATTGTAGGCAGTGCTCCGGCCTTCCACCAGGTCATCTTCAATCTGCACCTTGTCATCGCGATAAATATCGCCAAACGATTCGTTAATGACGGTGCTTTTATCGGAAAGATCGTAATCGGCACTGCCCAAGATGT
>JAYUVL010000237.1:0-3592 GCA_043754075.1 Cytophagales bacterium
CCCGCTCGCGAACCACTAAACTTCCACCGTTGTTGGGGTTAGCGCAGCGCACCAACACCAAAGCCGGTGCTTCCACGCTAAAATAGTGGCAGTAAAAAAGAAGTGCGCCCATGCCCGCACAAATCCAGGCCTTCCAAGAAGTAAAGAGAGGGAAGGGGTAAGATTATAAACAGCGGGTTGGGGGATTTCCACCGTTGTTGGTGCGCTTCGCTAACACCAACAACGGTGGAACACCAACAACGGTGGGAATTGGGCAAGGACAAAAAAGGAATTGAGCATGAAAAAGCTATTGTTTATCCTCACAAAGTGTTTTTTGGCCCTTGTTTTCGCAATAATGGCAATAGTTGTTTGTTACATCTATTGGTCTCAGCAAAATATCCCCCCGAACGAATATACAAAGCTGAAGTATGGGGCCTTGCCACAAGAAGTGAAAAAGATTTATAGCCAGCAAGCAGGCATATTATTGGAGGACAGGGCTTTTTATTGCCAGAGCACCGATCCAAATTGCGGTTGCAAGATCGTAGGTGAAACCGTATGGCCTTTTCCCGTGGGCCTATTGATTATAACTGATTGCCATGGAAGCCACAAAGTTAATTTTGGCATGACCAGTCTGAGGTTTTTTGTGATCAATGGAAATGAAATATATTTCCCAGTATATAACACCATTTCCATTGATTCCAAAGCACTTTTCTCCGATGTCGTGAAAACAGATTCGTGCATGTATGGCAGGGTGGTCAAAAGTCAATAAAAGTGTTGACAATCTGGTTTTCTAAATAATAGCTAACTTTTATGGCCTGTGAATGGGGAATCAGCAACTATTTGGCCGGGGAAAGGCTTTCAACGCTTATTCCCTTGTGCGTTTTGGTATTTTCTGCGGGCTGTACCCATCAAGGCGATAGCAAAAAAGCAATGCCTGTGGCGGAAGCAATGGTGCCTTTGACCCTACGAGTAGGCTCGCCATCAGGGAGGTGTTCCTATATTTTTGAATTTGAAAACGACGGAAGAGCCAAAGTGATTGCAAATGGGTTTGATTTCAACGAAGAGATAAATTTCTGTGATACCGCACACTTTTTTGTTGAAAAGAACGAGCAAATAGCGAAGTTACAGGCATTGATGGTTCAATTATCAAATAAAAGCAGTTTTAAGGGCCCAGAATGGAAGGATGGTTGGCATTACATGATATTGTATGATGGTGAGGCTAGGGTTGACGTTTTGGCGCGCGAAGATTCGCCCGAGGTAGAAGCTTTATTGGAATTAATTGCCGATCATTCACCAATAAAAGTAGATAAAGATTGTTTTTGACTCTCCACCGTTGTTGGTGTTAGCGCAGCGCACCAACAACAAAGCCGGTGCTTCCAAGCTAAAATAGTGGCAGTAAAAAAGAAGTGCGCCCATGCCCGCACAAATCCAGGCCCTCCAAGAAGTAAAGGAGGGAAGGGGTAAGATTAAAAACAGCGGGTTGGGGGAGAGACCGTTGTTGGTGTTAGCGAAGCGCACCAACAACGGTGGAAGGTAAGGTATGGTGACAATGAACCCAAGGCAAATTATTACTGGAAAAAAAGATACACCGAAAATGGCACCCTCAAACGGCAACCGTTCAAAACCAATTGGAAGCAATAGAAATGCATGGCCAGTGGCCATGGGGCTGGTATTTGCCCTGTTGGCCACTGGTTGCGGGCCAAAACCCCAGGCCGACCCACTGGAGGTTGAGCTCCAGCAGGTTGCCCGGCTTTTCGGGCGTTTCACCAGACAGGCCAAGTGCGGTCAATGCGCCCGCCTCAAGATAGGTGGGGACAGCAGCGGGGTCGATTACATCCATATAGCTGATGTGGTTGGTGATCTGGATTTGGACATTGGCCCCGACTTGGGCAGGTTTAAAAAGCTGTATCGGTTGGAAATAATTGATGCTGGCCTAAGAAAATTTCCGAGTTTTCCCCGTCGCACCCAATTTGGTGAGGTGAGTATTGACGGCAATCACTTTAAAAACATCCACCTGGATGACAGCACCTCATTGCCTGAACTGTTTTTGAGCAACAACAACATCGAGCACTTCACTGTGGGGAAAGGGGTCGGGGTAAAGTGGCTGAATTTGTCGTACAACGATTTGCGCAGCCTTGATGGCAACATCAGGAACATTCGCGGGCTGACGTACCTCTCCCTTTCCCACAATGATATTTCAGATTTTGATTTGACCGGCATGCCCGATCTTGAGTTGGTGGAATGTTGGGCAAACCCGGCACTGGACACGGTCCAAATCAAAAAGAAACATAGGGACACCAAAATTGCATTTGTTTTTTCTGAAGATTCCAGCCGCAATAGTCCTAACTGGCGAAGAATTTGGATTAGGATGTAAATTGCAATGTACAAAACTTGCCTATTTTTCCACCGTTGTTGGTGTTAGCGCAGCGCACCAACAACAAAGCCGGTGCTTCCACGCTAAAATAGTGGCAGTAAAAAAAGAAGTGCGCCCATGCCCGCACAAATCTAGGCCTTCCAAGAAGTAAAGAGAGGGAAGGGGTAAGATTAAGAACAGCGGGTTGGGGGGAGAGACCGTTGTTGGTGCGCTTCGCTAACACCAACAACGGTGGAAAAAAAATACCTTGTTAATTGGACTGTTCCCATGCGCGAAAAGATTGTTCCCTTTTGTTTGTTCTTAGCAGCACTACTGATTCAGGCCTGTGCCCCCCCTACCATAGTCGGGGTTGCCACCAACGGCGTGAGCGTGCCAGGCTTTACTACTGCATTTGCTTATTTTGAGAACACATGCCCCGGCGACTCGGCTTTGAGCGAAGTGGTGTTCAGCAAAACTGGTCGTGGCGAAACGGTGCTCACGGGCTTTACTTCCGACAACCCCCAATACACTTTTTGTAACGCATCCGGAACACTTTACCAACCCAACGACCAGATCGTCTTGCCGGCCAAACCCGCCAAATGCTACATCAAATATAAACCTACTGCTTTGGCCCACGATCAGGCCAATCTACATTACCAGATACAAGGTGTTTGGCACCGGATCAAGGTGTTTTCGTGCACCCGCTACTTGAAGGGGGAGGTCGGCCTACGGGGGCCGGTGGCGATCAGCAGAAAAACGAATTGCCGAGACAGTCTATTGATTTATTTGGCTTGCAGGGACGAGAATTCCCAAGCAATTGTACGTGAACCTGCCCAGGATCATCCCCCTCACTATCCCCGGTACCTGACCAACCTGCACTGCTCCGTAAACATATCGGCCTTAAAACCAGGAACTTATTCATTAGAATCATATGATGAGTTTATTCTGGCCAATTGGACACTGGTGGTCACTGAATAAACCTGACAAAAGAACATGAGAGCGATTTTTCTTCTTTTTGGGACAATGGCCAGTTTTGCCCGTCCTAGACTTTGCCCTTAGGTTACCAACAACTACGGATATGATGCCATTGGCAACTACCTGGGCAACGTGCTGGCCACGGTCTCGGACCTCAAGCTCCTAGCGGCGAAAGTTCTTTCTAATAATATCCCAGTGAAAAGATATTGATACAATTGTTCATGATGACAAAGGTGACTTTGTGGACGTTATACTGAAAAAGAAGTGGTTTAAAAAATTTTGGTT
>JAYUVL010000238.1:0-3941 GCA_043754075.1 Cytophagales bacterium
CATGCTTTGGCTTGGGGAATGAAGCCCGCAGCTTAGGCAACGGCCAGACCTAAGTGACCCTGATCAAGGCTTGTATCGAGCTGAGAAAATAGCCCAGGCCATTGGGCGTGAAGGCCAAATTTGCATTTATCAGAGTGCCGGGCACCGTGGTGGGCAATTTAAAAAGTTGGAACCGCCTTCCGTTGAGCACATTGTCGATCACTTGCCCGAAGTCGGTCAACACCTCACTGAGCAATTGCTCGACCAAGCCCTCCACTGGTTTAAGTATCGCGGGAAAGTTCAGGGAGAGCGTGATTTTTGCTACTTTGTTCAAGACAATGAACCCGGCATTGCTCGTGGCGGTCAAGCTATGGGCAATCGTCACCTTTACCGTGGGACTGGGCAGGGCCACCCATCCCCCTTTTGTAAAGGGTATGGGGGTTTTGATCCCGCCTTTTAGGCCAGTGAACGAGATAGTGGTGGTGATGGAGCCCCGCCCTTGGTGGATGTCGAGCACAGGGACGGAAGCCCGGATCGTCCCCTTGATGCCTGCCCCAAATCCAAGCTTGGTGCCCTTCTTGTCAAATTTCAAGGACAAGGGTGGAGTCGTGGCGCGAATGAGGGCATTGGCCGCGGCCTCCGAGATAAGGGCCGCCAATAGCGCCGGGGGCGTGTCAAGGGCCGTCAAGGTGGCCGGGGCGGGCGCATCGGCCCCCGCCAAGCCAGTCACTCCGGTAATCCGCCCGCCCAGGGCCAAGGCCGGCCCGGAGAGTACCCGGCCAGTGATGAGCCTAACGGCCAGGCCCGAGCCAAACACATCGGCTAGGTTGGGAATGGGAATGGCGGCCAATGCTGTGTTGAGCTTGGGCTTGACATCTTTATTGATCAAGGTCACCACGGCTTTGTCCAGCCCAGTGGCAACAGTGGTGATGCTGACCACCGTAAGCGCGAGCACCCCGTTGTTGAGGGAGATTTTCCCCTTGACCAGCATCGGGATGGTACCGTCGTAGGTTATGAACCCATTGACCGTGATTCTTACCCTCAAGTCCAATTCTAGGTTGTGGGCCGAGGGTGGGCCAATGAGCCGTAACCCGGGGGCCGTGAGCACATCATAAGTGTAGGTCTGGCCGCTCTCAGTGCCATTGCCGGCAAAGGTTCCCCGTTTGGCGGTGTAAAATCGGCTGACCACTAAATTGAGGAGGGCATCACCTCCGTAAGCCATCAAAGGTTCCATTTGTAGATTGGGGAGATTGGTCTAGAAAATAATTTTCACCCCTTCCAGTGGGTAGCTGAATGCAAAGGAAACCTCTAGCCCAGCCCCACCGACCGGCAGGTCGATGCAGATCATCTCAGGCTCTGCGCTGCCCACCTTGCTCAGGTTATGCACCTGATGGCCCAACAACCGCAGGTTACTCAGGTCTTCACCCACCAGAGCGGGATTTCCCTGGCCAAGACGCATTTTTTTGGCCATTTCAATGGCCGTTCCGATGCCCTTGTGGTTGGATAGGGCACTGGCCACGGACTTGCCCCGCACTGGCCCCAGATCTAGGCCAACGCCCCAGTCCCAGCCTTGGTTGGTTTTTTCCAGGTCGCGCAGCTTGCGGATGTTAAAGGCTGCCACCAGCACCGCTCCCACACCGCCACCCGCCCCCAGGCCAAACTTTATCGTGGTCATGGTGAATGCGGTGTTGTAGCCCGGATTGGTCAGGTTATAAACCCGGCCCGCCATTCCATCTATCCCGGCCATGATCATACCGCCAGCTTTGATGGCTACACCCATATAAGTTTCTGCATAAAGCATGTGAATAGTGTTTTGGGTGAATTGATTTGGTGGTTAATATCCCGCCGCCGAAAAGTTTTTGGTGGCCGGCTCAATGTTGAGCAGCGTGACCCGGCTGTTGTCTTGGCCGGGGGTGTGGGTCTGCACCACTAAGTAGTAGGCTTTCTGGCCGGGATGGTAAAGATAGCCCGTGCCGTATGCGCCCGCTACGTCGCCGGAGAAGGAGCCCACCATGCCCTTTACTGGGGCCGCACTGAGCCAAATGGACACTTGGCCCACCTCGGGGTCGGCAGTGCCCACATATTCCTCGGCCTGGTACTTACCAAAGGCCCGCTTTTGGCCGGTCTTTTTGAACTGCTGCCAGAACTTGGCCGCTGTGTAGTTGTACTTGTTCAGTGGCATGGGCGATTTGTGTTTCTGCCTACCCATGTCGATAAACATCGTCATTGCTTTGTCATACTCGATCAGCATGAACATCTCGCCCTCGGCGGTTTCGCCGCTCATTTTGGCCAGGGCGGCACCGTCCATGCCCACGTGGCCGGTGCGGGTGTTGAGGTAGTAGTAACTTTGGTAGTTGCCTTCCCCCGACTCGATTTTGAATGACACTTTCTGGTCAAAGGTGTAATTCTGGGCTATCAACTGGCCGGACAACAACAATAAAAACAGGTATTTCATAATTGGGCCTAGCGTTGCAATTTGGTGAGCATTTGACTATTGGTTTTTTTGCCTTTGGCATCAAAAGTTTCGGATTTTACTATTCCCACACCTTTGGCCAAATACTCAGTGGTTCGGCCTTGCCGCTTCATCAGGGTCATTTTGATGTCGTTGTCATAACTGATTTTGACACATTCAAACTTGCCGGCCGGGGTCTGCACAGTTTCAAAGCCCTCTACCTTGCGGTTGGTGAGTTTCATGTTCACGCTGAGAATGGCAAGGCCGTTCATGGAAGATTTTAGGTTCATGTCGGCATTGGGGAGCGTCTGCCCCGCTTTGAGGTCGTGCGGGTAAATGAGTTTGTCGCCCGTGATCTCCACTTCGGCATTGGCTGTAATATTGGCGAACGAGGCAAAAATATTTCTTACATCACAAAATACCTGGCCATTCTTGCAAACTACGTCATAATCGGCCTTGGTGAGCAATTTGCCATTGTCGTCAAAATGCTCATTGTAAAACAGAAAATCTGCCCCGGTTGCCGTGGGCGTATTTTTCTTGACCTCATATTTGAGAACGGAGGTAATTTTGTCCTTTTTGTCATACAGGGTGATTTCCATTTTTGTACCCGCGTTGTAGGCAAAATAGCCGTTGCAATCGTTGGTTTGGGCGGTGGCCCGTAGGCCCAAGGCTACACACAGGCATAGAAACAGTAGTTTTTTCATGGTTTATGCTTTTCATGGTTAATTACACTTTTTAAGCACTTCTTGAGCTATTTTGAGGGTATATTCCATGTTTTCAGCGTGGGTTTTACCAGCCATTTTTACCTCCACGTGAAACTCATTCCTTTTGTAGTAAACGATGACTTCTGTTTGCTCCCCGTAGGCTTTGGTGCGGATACTGGCGGCGGCCTCGCCGAGGTTGTCTAGGTAAGTAACGGTGCGCCCCTGTACCAAGCCTCCGCCCATTTCTTTGGCTGTGCCCACTTGTTCTTTGGTATATTTGCCCTCTTTTTCCATTTGTTCACCCGCTTTTCCCAGTGCCTCGCTCATTTCTTCCTCGCTCACATTGCGGTAATATTGCTTGAACGCAGCAACTCCTTCGCGCGGGGCAAAACTGCCAATTTGCACATTTGCATAGATGGGCATTTCAAGTTCCTGACCAAGTTGCACCACATATTCCTTGATTTTCTGGTCTTTGTCTTCCCATTTATACTCGCAGTTGGCAAATGCTGAGCCTTGGTAGGGCTGGTCTTTCTTTTTGCCCATTTCATGCAACATCTTCATGGCATCTTCCACTTCCATTTTGGCCGCATCCACGCCGAGTATTTGGGCAATGGTTTCCTTGTCCACGAGTTCGCAAACTTTGGCTTGGTAAGGAATAAAGCAGCCCTCGCCACCGCGTTCACTGAGAATGTTCTCGACGTCCTTGGCAGCGTCTTCGTTGATGCCCGCTTTCTTTTGGGCTGCTTGGTCACAAGCCGAGAAGGCAAATACTACAAACAAGACAAACAATGCTGTTTTTTTCATTT
>JAYUVL010000239.1:0-4976 GCA_043754075.1 Cytophagales bacterium
CCTGCCAGAAAAGCCCAAAAAAGAGCCCCTGTCCACCGAAGCGGACAGGGGCCCAAAAATATGACTAGCTGGGCTAGCAATGGGATTACATCATGCCGCCCATGCCGCCGCCGCCGTGCGAATGGCCAGCACCAGCACCAGCACCGCCCTCTTCGGGCTCGTCGGCCACTACACACTCGGTAGTGAGCAACAGCGCCGCGATCGAAGCCGCATTTTCAAGGGCCAAACGGGTCACTTTGGTAGGATCCAGTACTCCGGCCGCAAACATTGACTCATAGCGGTCTTCGCGGGCATTGTACCCAAAGTCGCCAGAACCTTCTTTCACTTTTTGAACCACTACAGAGCCTTCGCCACCTGCGTTGAACACAATGGCGCGGAGGGGAGATTCCAGAGCCAAACGGATGATGTTCACACCGGTTTCTTGGTCTTCGTTGGCAGTTTCCACCTTGGCCAAAGCTTCAGCAGCACGGATGAGGGCTACGCCACCACCGGCCACTACACCTTCTTGCACTGCGGCGCGGGTAGCGTGCAGGGCATCGTCAACGCGGTCTTTCTTTTCTTTCATCTCCACTTCGGTGGCAGCACCGATGTAGAGAATGGCCACTCCGCCCGACAACTTGGCCAAACGCTCCTGCATTTTTTCCTTGTCGTAGTCGGAAGTTGTAATTTCAATTTGTGCTTTGATCTGACCAATCCGGGCCGAAATGTCATTTTTGTGGCCAGCCCCATTAATGATGGTGGTGTTGTCCTTGTCAATGATGATTTTCTCAGCTTTGCCCAAATAGTCAAGGGTAGCGTTGTCCAGTTTGTAGCCGCGCTCTTCGGAAATGACAGTACCACCGGTCAAGATAGAGATGTCTTCCAACATGGCCTTGCGGCGGTCGCCAAAGCCAGGGGCTTTAACAGCGGCTACGCGCAATGCACCACGGATTTTGTTGACCACCAAGGTAGCCAATGCTTCGCCATCCACGTCTTCGGCCACAATGACCAGCGGGCGACCAGATTGGGCCACTTGCTCCAAAATAGGGAGCAATTCCTTCATGGAAGAAACTTTTTTATCGTAAATCAGGATGAAAGGATTCTCCAGTTCAACCTCCATTTTCTCGGTGTTGGTCACGAAGTAGGGAGAAAGGTAGCCGCGATCAAACTGCATACCTTCTACTGTTTTTACTTCGGTCTCGGTGCCTTTGGCTTCTTCAACGGTGATAACGCCGTCTTTACCCACCTTCTCCATTGCCATGGCAATCATGTTGCCAATCTCTTCATCATTATTGGCAGATACAGTAGCCACTTGTGCAATTTCGGCAGTAGTATTGATGGTCTTGGACTGTGCCTTGAGGTGTTCCACCACTTTGGCCACTGCTTTGTCAATGCCACGCTTGAGATCCATTGGATTAGCGCCAGCTGCTACGTTACGAATGCCGTGGGCAAAAATTGATTGGGCCAAAACGGTAGCAGTGGTGGTTCCGTCACCCGCACTGTCAGCGGTTTTAGAAGCAACTTCTTTCACCAACTGAGCGCCCATGTTTTCAACGGCATCTTTCAGTTCGATGTCTTTGGCCACCGTTACACCGTCCTTGGTGACGGTTGGAGAACCAAATTTCTTGTCCAAAATTACATTGCGGCCTTTGGGCCCCAAGGTTACTTTCACGGCATCGGCCAGCGTATCCACGCCTCTTTTCAACCTGTCGCGTGCATCGGTGTCGAATAAAATTTTCTTTGCCATTTTTATAAAAACGTTTTAAATTACTAATTAAATTACAGTGTGTTGATTGGGTTGGTGAAGATGAAATCTAAATTGGCCAATTGAGCAGCCACTAAAGAATAGCAAAAATGTCTGATTCGCGCATGATGAGGTATTCTTTGCCCTCAACAGTGATTTCGGTACCAGCATACTTACCATAAAGTACCGAGTCTCCCACTTTAACAGTAAGGGGCTCGTCTTTTTTGCCCGATCCTACGGCTACCACTGAACCGCGCTGGGGTTTTTCCTTAGCGGTGTCGGGAATAATAATCCCTGCTGCGGTTTTTTCTTCTGCCGGAGCGGGTTCAACCAGAACCCTGTCTGCCAATGGCTTGATGTTAACAGTCGACATTGTTATTGATAATTTAATTGGTTATTTTGACTTTTTGTGAAACAAAATTAATAAAACACTATAATGCCTACCCTGAGCATTTTCAATGCCACCGGCTAAAACCGCGCAATATTACGCCATAACATGACATTTTTACCGTTTTTTCCCAGAATAAATGTCAGTATTTGTCAGGTTGATGACAAGGGTGTACTTTTGTGGACAGGCTTTTGGGAAGTTGGCATTTGCTTTTGGCAACGAAGCTGGCTGCCATTTTGATTTTATGAAATATCGAATGAACCGGAAAACCTGCATCTTCTATTTTTTGCTTGCGCTAGGATTTTGGCTTGGTCATGCTCACGCCCAAACTGATGAAGGAGGAATGGAAGTTGCCCTGAGTAAAGCCACTGGAGAAGCCCGAGTTGAGCTGCTCAACCGGCTGTCCGAACAATACCGCGACCGCAATCAAAACAGGGCGGCAGAATATGCCACTGAAGCGCTCCAATTGGCCATTGCTGGCAACTTTAGCAAAGCCATCGTAGTGTCGCGCATCAATTTGGGCGTGGTGCAGCGGAGCCGGGGCGACTCCAAAGAGGCACTGGAAAATTTTGTCAAAGCCCAGATTGAGGCCGAGAGCCTCAACGATACTACGCTGCAGGCCGATGCGCTGCACAAAATTGGGGTCGCTTACCTTTTTTTATCGGATTTTGACGCTGCCCTGCGGTTCACCCTGCGCGAGGAACTGCTCCGGCGCAACCAAAAGGACAAGAATGCCCTGGCTGAAGCCCAAAACTTGCGCGGCCTGATTTTGAGCAACCAAGGCAAAGACGAGGAAGCGTTGACTATTTTGCTTGCCTCGCTCGAGACGGCCAGGGAAGGGAAGGACAAAAATGTGATTTATAAGCCCTTGGCCAACTTGGGCAAAGTCTATCTCAAGCTCAACAACCTGGACAACGCAGAAAAATACATCCAAGAATGTATCAGCATTAGTGAGGAATCGCGCAACCAGTTCGGCATTGCTTCTGGCCTGTTGAACTTGAGCGAAGTCTATCTGGCCAGAGAGCGACATGAAGAGGCGATCAATTGCGCTAACAGAGCGTTGTTCATTGGCCAAGAAACCAAAGCATTGCCGATTATTCGCAATGCTTACGAAAATTTGACCAATATTTATGAGCAATCGGGCAATTTGCCAGCTGCGCTGCGGTCTTACCGCAATTACAAAGCCGCCGAGGACAGTTTGCTGAACCGCAACTCGCGCCGCCAAAAGAGCGAGAGCGAGGCGCGCTATGACGCGGCCAAACGAGAACTGGCCATTATCAAATTGCAAAAAGAAAACGAATTGCGCCAAATCATCGTGCTGTCCCTGTTGTTGGTGATTGCCCTGGCTGCGGTGGCGGTGGCACTGCTCGTAAATCGCAACAATCTGAAACAGAAGGCCAATCGCCGCTTGCTGAGCATCAACAAGGAAATTCAGGCCAAATCGGATGAAATAGCCCAGCAAAAGCAAGTGATTGAGCAAATCAACCTCAACCTGACGGACAGCATAGTTTATGCTCGGCGGATCCAAGATGCTATTTTTCCGCCCCAACCCGAGCAATTGCGCTTCTTCTACGATCATTTCCTCATTAATTTGCCCCGGGATATTGTAAGTGGGGATTTCTGTTGGTTTACCGAACTGAAAGGAACTGCCCCGCCCGACCGGCCCGATCAGAACGATGTCTTGATCGTGCTGGGCGATTGTACCGGTCATGGTGTTCCCGGAGCGTTTTTAACGGTTATGTGCAACTCCCTCCTGTTGGAAATTACCAATGAAGTCCCCAACTTGACCACCGCCAAGGTGCTGGACGAAATGCACCTGCGCATGGTGCAAGTATTGCGCCAGCGCCAAGATCAATTATATGACGGCTTGGACATGGCCGCGTGCATTTATGCCCCAGCCACGGGCCGATTGGAGTATGCCGGTGCGCGCCTGCCGCTCCTCCTCCGGCTGGGAACGGAGCCGATCACCTTGGTGCGCGGGTCGCGCTCGCCCATCGGCGATCTGCACTATGACAGTTCCAAGCGCAACTATCAACTGCAATCCTTTCATTTGGCCAAGGGCGATAGCTTTTACCTTACCTCGGATGGTTATGCCGATCAGTTTGGCGGGGGCATGGACCAAAAGTTTAGGGCACGTCGCTTTCGGGATTTATTGAACGCTTCCCTGGATCTGCCCATGCAGGAGCAGCGCGACAAGCTGATCGACAATTTTAAAAACTGGAAGGGAAACCAGCGGCAAACTGACGATATTTTATTGATCGGATTGCGGATTTGATAGGCTGCCCAACCCATTTCAAGGCCATTACTAACCGAAACTGATGCTATTGCGTGAAATTTACGGGTTGCTGCAAAAGGAGATTGTGATCGAGTGGCGGCGAAAATATGCCTTCAATGGGATTTTGCTCTACATCGTCTGCACGGTGTTTGTCTGCTACTTGAGCTTCAATTTGCAGCGCAACCAACTCAATCCCATCACGTGGAACGCCCTGTTCTGGATCATCCTGCTGTTTACCGCCACCAACGCCGTGGCCAAGAGCTTCGTCCAAGAGCCAGAGGGGCGCTATTATTACTATTATACACTGGTCAGCCCAGAGGGCATCATCTTGTCCAAAATCATTTATAATGCTGGCTTGATGCTGCTGATGTCCTTTATCGGCTATGCTACTTACTCCCTTGTGCTGGACAACCCGGTGCAAGATACCGGCTTGTTTTTCTTCAACATGCTGCTGGGCAGCTTGGGGTTTTCCTCGGCACTGACCATGGTGTCGGGCATTGCGGCCAAGGCCAGCAACAGCGCGACGCTCATGGCCGTGTTGGGCTTTCCGATCGTGCTGCCCATGTTGCTTTTACTGATGAAAGTTGCCA
>JAYUVL010000240.1:0-8054 GCA_043754075.1 Cytophagales bacterium
CCAAAATGCCGTTACGTAGTCGGCCCGTTTGTTCTGGTATTTGAGGTAGTAGGCATGTTCCCACACATCGAGCGCGAGCAGGGGACGCAAGCCCTTGTACTGGGGCAATATCTTGGTCATCAATGGGTTGTCCTGGTTGGGAGTGCCAAAGACCGAGAGCTTTTTGTCATCGGTGGCCAGCCAGGCCCAGCCTGAACCAAACTGCCCCGTGGCAGCCCCCGCAAAAGTCTTTTGGAAGGCTTCCAGGCTACCAAACTGGGCCAAGATGGCCGCACCCACCTTGCTGCTGGGCACAAAAGGGCTGGCAGGGGCAAGCAGGGTCCAGAACAGGCTGTGGTTGTAGTGCCCACCTCCATTGTTGCGCACGGCCAGTTCTTCGGGTTTTACCGCCGCCATGAGCTTTTCAATGGTCATATTGGCTTGGGGCTTGCCAGCCAGGGCTTCGTTGAGCTTGGTCACGTAGGCTTGGTGGTGCCGCCAGTGGTGGATCTCCATCGTCAGCTTGTCAATATGAGGCTCCAGCGCATCATACGCATACGGGAGGGTGGGCAGGGTAAAGCTCCCGGCGGGTAGTGCTGGGAGCTGGCCCGCAATGTGGGCCAAGGGGGCCGTAACGACAGTCAGGGCGGTGAGGCCCATTGTTTTTAAAAAATCGCGCTTTTTCATGCTGGCTGGGTTGGTTTTAATAATACTGTAAGATACGAAATTGACCTGAATAACGGCTCGTTTTCGGGCCATAAATCGTCCTTGGGGCCAAAATCAAGCCTGCTTGCCCCGCTCGGGCCCGATGTTTTTTTGAAACTTTCTGCTTTGGCAAAAAGTTGGTCTGGTATCTTCAATCATTGCAATGAACCAACCAACTTATACCAACGAACAGTTGGCCAAGCTACGCCAAACAGCCGATCCATTGGCCGATCGGGTTGTCGCCCCTTTTTTTTCCGCAGGTCGAGCCCCGGAGTTTGCCCAGTTGATGGCCGGGGCCCACCAAGCCGACTGGCCCGCCGAAGTGCCAGCGTTTTTGGCCCAGACGGCCCAGTTGCCACCTTGGGCCGATCTTGGGCTAATGGCCCGGGGGTGCCGTTTTTTTGAACAGCGCACCCAAGCCATCATGTCCCTGCTCGGTTTCTTGTCGCTGCCTTATTGCTATGCCGCCGCCGATGGGGCGCAGGTGCTCTACCGCTCGGGCCGGATCATGGCCGACACTCAGCGCCGCTTGGCCGAAACTGCCCAATTTGTCCTGGAAGTGACCGATCCATTGGCTTTTGGGCCCGGGGGCGAAGGTTTTGTGGCGGTGCGCAAGGTGCGGCTCATGCACGCTGCGGTGCGCTACCACTTGGGCCAGAGTGGCCGCTGGGACGCTGGGCTGGGCCAACCGATCAACCAAGAAGACATGGCGGGCACCAACTTGGCGTTTTCCTTTGTCGTGATCCGGGGCCTGCGCAAAGTGGGCATTGCGGTGGATCACCAAGATGCCATCGCCTATCTGCACCTATGGAAGGTGGTGGGGTGGCTCATGGGTGTGCAAACTGAGTGTTTGCCGGATGATGAGCGGGCCGCTGCAACCCTTGACCGATTGATTGCGTCTAGGCATTTTAGAAAATCGGCCGTGGGGACTGAACTCACCGCCGCCCTGGTTCAAGCCATCAACGAGACTTTCCGGGACTTGCCCCAAGGGCGTTTGCCGGGGTTTGTGCCGGCTTATTTTCGTTTTCTGCTTGGCGATCAAGTGGCGGATCTGTTGGGCATAGCCCCGTCAACTTGGTTGGCGGGCAAGTTGGTCCAGACATTCAACTTGGTGCAGTCGGTACAAGGGGGGAGTGGCATCAGCCGAACGGAAATGATCGAGAACATAAAACGTCAGTACGGCAAAATAAATTTTAATGTGCCCGAAAAAATATAAATAAGCTAATCTATTTTGGTTGATTGGTGCATTACCCGTAATTTTCGGGATAGGATGCTCACTTCAACTCAAATAACACAGATGGTTTACGCACTTTTTTTTCTCGGTTTTGTGCTTTTGATTTTTGGGGCCAACGGGTTGGTCGATGGCGCGTCCTCGCTGGCCAAGCGCTTCAACATCTCCGATTTAGTCATCGGCTTGACCATTGTAGCCTTTGGCACATCCACCCCTGAGTTGGTGGTGAGCGTGTTGGCGGGGCTGAGCGGCCAAACGGACATCGCCATTGGCAATGTGGTGGGGAGCAATATTTTCAATGCACTTTTCATTTTGGGCTTGGCCGCCATTTTGTCACCGGTGAATGTGCAGCACAACACTGTTTGGAAAGAAATCCCGTTGATGTCGCTAGCGGCCATTGTGCTGGGCTTCTTGGTGAACGATGCATTGATCAGCGGGGCAGCCACTTCAGAAATAACCCGGGTGGATGGCCTGATCCTGCTAAGTTTTTTTGCAGTATTTATGTATTATATCGTGGACATGGCCCGCAATGACCCCTCGCCAACGGAAGAAATCAAGCCGATGCCCGTTTGGAAAGCAGTGCTGTTTTTGGTGTTGGGCCTGGGCGGTCTGGTGCTCGGTGGGCAGTGGATAGTGGCCGGCGCAGTGGAAATGGCCCGCGCGGTGGGTATGAGCGAATCAGTCATTGGCCTGACCATCATCTCGGCGGGCACCTCGCTGCCCGAACTGGCCACATCGGTAGTGGCCGCGTACAAGAAAAATTCCGACATTGCAATCGGTAATGTGGTCGGTTCCAATATTTTCAATATCTTTTTCATTTTGGGGGTCAGTGCTACCATCAGCCCATTGACTTTTAACTTGGCCATGAATTTTGATGTAATTATAAACGTGGTAGTGAGTTTCTTTATGTTCATCTTTTTGTTCACGGGCAAGGGCCGGCAGATTGACCGTTGGGAAGGGATAACCTTCATGCTGGCCTACGTAGGATATGTCAGTTATTTAATTTACAACCAGTAAGTTAACTTCTACTTTACATGAGGCAGATCAGTTTCTTTTGCTTACTTGCCACTTTGATGGTGTTGGGGGCAACCGCTCGTCATTCGCCAAAGTGGCCTTTGCCAGGCGGCCCCAAACCGATCACCGACCAAAAAATCAGGACGCAAGCCCCCATTTTTGAATTTATTGAGAACAAAAACCAATGGGCTGCCGATGTGCGCTACCGGGCCGATATTCCGGGCGGGTTCCTGCAAGTCAAAAACCATAGCCTCGTCTATGTATTCTATGACCAAGAGAAACTGAGCCGCGTTCGCCATGGCAAAATCGGGGGCCAACAAGCATTTTTCCGGTTGCAAGAAGATCCCAACAAGATCCGTGTCCATGCGGTCGAGGTGGATTTTGTGGGTGGCAACCTGACCCCCGCTGTGGAGGCGGTCGCTGAGATCGGCAACAGCCGCAACTATTTTGTGGGCGACCCGTCCCAATGGGCCTCTGGGGTTCGTTCATTTGAGGGCGTTACCTATCGGCAGGTCTATCGCGGCATCGACATGCGCCTGTTTGCCAACGAGGCTTCGCTCAAGTACGAATTTGAAGTGGCCCCGGGCAGCAACCCCAAGCAGATCAAACTGCAGTACAACGGGGCGGCGGGGCTGCGGCTGGACGAATCGGGCAACCTGATCGTGGCCACTACCCTGACCGATTTTACCGAAGTGAAGCCTTATTGCTACCAACTGGTGGACGGCCAAACGGTGGAAGTGCCCTCGCGGTTCCGCCTGCGGGGCCAAGTGTTGAGCTATGAATTTCCCCAAGGCTACGACAAGGAAAAAACCTTGGTGATCGACCCCCGTTTGGTATTTTCGACCTATTCAGGTTCATCGGCCGACAACTGGGGCAACACGGCCACTTTTGATTCGGAAGGCAACCTGTACAGTGGGGGCACGGCTTTTAGTTCGGGCTTTCCGGTCACCCCGGGTGCTTTTGACCTTACTTTCAACAATGTGGCCGGGGCCAACTTGACCGATGTGGCCATCCTCAAGTTCTCGCCCGATGGTGCCCGGTTGCTCTACGCCACCTATCTGGGCGGCAGTGAATCGGAAATACCCCACAGCATGGTGGTGAACAATTTGGGCCAACTGGTCATTTATGGCACCACGAGCTCGCTCAATTTTCCGACCACGCTCAACGCGCTGGATCGAACCTTCAACGGTGGGACTCCGCTCAACTACAACCCGTCTGCTGCCCCGGCCCAACTGGGTGCGATCGGTGGGGTTTCCTACTTGAACGGGAGCGATATTTTTATTTCCACTTTGGCCAACAATGGCAGCCAGTTGGTCGCTTCCACGTATGTGGGCGGGTCGGGCAATGATGGCCTGGCCCACACCCGCGATCCGGTGGTGCGCAATTATGGCGATGAGTTGCGGGGCGAGGTCATTGTGGACGCCCAAAACAACGTTTACATCGCTTCCTGTTCGCGCTCGGCCAATTTCCCAGTGGTCAACCCAGCCCAAGCGACCAACCGGGGCGCGCTGGATGGGGTTGTTTTCCGCCTCAATGCTGATCTTTCGGCCATGAGCTGGGGAACCTACTACGGAGGCAGTAATCACGACGATGCTTTTTCGCTCCAGGTCAGCCGGCAGGGCGAGGTTTTCATCGCGGGGGGCTCCAACAGTACGAATTTGACCGTGTCGGCCAGCGCCATCCGGGGGAGCAATCCCGGCGGCAACGATGGTTTCGTGGCCCGTTACAGCAACACCGGAGCGTTTTTGGGCGCTACCTACCTTGGTACTCCCAGTTTTGAGCAAGCCTATTTTGTGGATTTGGATGGGGCTGGCGATGTCTATGTTTTTGGCACCACTGCGGGGCCATATCCCGTTTCGCCCGGAGTGTACTCCAACCCCAACAGTGGGCAGTTTGTCCATAAAATGAACCCGGCCCTCTCAAGCACCATTTTCTCGACCGTGGTGGGGGCGGGGCGGGGCATTCCCGATATTTCACCGACGGCCTTTTTGATCAATGAATGTGGCAATATCTATTTGGCGGGCTGGGGGGGGCTTACCGGCGACGATGGCAACTACCCGACCGGCACGCAACTCTTGCGCGTAACCGGAATGCCCACCACCGCCGATGCCATCCGGCGCACTTCCAATGGGGACGATTTCCACCTGATGCTGCTCAGCCCCGAAGCGAGGGGCCTGGTCTATGGCACTTTCATCGGGGGCACTGGGGGCGGGCCCGACGGTGACCACGTGGACGGGGGCACCAGCCGCTTTGATCCACGCGGGATCATCTACCACGCCACCTGCGCTTGCCGAAGCAATAATTTTCCCACTACACCCGGTGTATGGTCAAATACCAACCGGGCGGCGGCGGTCGGTTGCAACATTGCTTCGTTCCGCATTGACATTGACGATCTTCGGGCGGCCTTCCTCATCACCGATCCGAGCGGTACGCCGCTTACCCAAGCGTGCGCCCCAGTGGATGTGCGCTTCCCCAACCGGAGCGTCAACGGGGTCACCTACACGTGGGATCTCCGCTTGCAGGGCAGCAGCACCCCACTCCTCACCTCGGCCAATACCGACGAAAGCTTCCGTTTTACCGTGCCTGGCACGTACGTCATCACGCTCACGGCCCGGAACAATGCCATCTGCCGGACCGATGTGACCCAGCAAACGTTAGTGATCGGAACGGGTGGCCTGACCGTTAGCCCGGCGGCCACCATTTGCCCCGGGGAAACGGTCCAGTTGAACGCCACGGGAGGCACCACATACTTATGGAGCCCAGCCACCGGCCTCAACAACCCCACGGTGGCCAATCCAATCGCCAGCCCCTCGGTGACCACTACTTACACGGTGCGCTCCCAGACGGCCCTGGGTTGCCAACTGGTCAACACGGTCACTGTCTCGGTCAGTGCGCTCCGGGCCAGCTTTACCACCCAGATCCAAAACCCGTGCGATTCGCTGGCCACCGTGGTATTGACCAATACGTCGCAGAATGCGGGCCAATTTTCGTGGGATCTCGACCGGGGCCAGACTTTTGTGGGTGCTCAGCCGCCCGCCCAGCGCTACCCCGCCGGAACGTACCGGGTGATCCTCACCGCCCGGGCGGGCACTTGCGTGCGCCGAGACACCGCCAACTTTACCATCCGGGGTGGGCAACGGGTGACGTTGAGTGCCTCCCCAGTGCTTTGCGAGGGCGAAAGTGCCCAGTTGCGGGCCACGGGCGGCAGCCGCTATTTGTGGGCCCCCGCCACTGGCCTGTCCAATGTCAATATTCCCAACCCAGTGGCCAATCCCAGCGTCACTACCCGCTACACCGTGCGGATCACCGATGAACCCACGGGCTGTTTCCGCGACACCTCCCTTGTGGTGACCGTGATCAGCAACGCGCCGGCCGATTTTGATGTGGTGAGCACCGATCCCTGCTTTTCCGACTCAACGGTCAGGGTGCGGAACAATGGGCCCCAGTCGGATGCCTACCGTTGGGAATTTGGCGATGGCCGGACTTTCGTCGGTTTCCAACCCGCCCCGATCCGTTATACTCGTCCCGGCAGTTATAAAATTGTGCTTTCCATTGGCCAAGGCCGCTGCCAGAGCCGCGACTCAGCAACCGTGAACTTGATTTTTGCCGAACCCATCCGGATCAGCCCTGATACCACCCTGTGTTTTGGCGAATCGGTCCAATTGCAGGTGAGCGGGGGCACACGCTTTGCTTGGTCGCCAAGTGCTGGTTTGAGCGATCCCAACATTGCCAATCCCATTGCCAACCCCACCCAGACCACCCGCTATACTGTGCGCATTACTTCGGCCAACGGTTGTGCGCGCGAAGCCCGGGTCAATGTGGCAGTCCGGCCCCGGGTGCAGGCCAATTTTCGGGTGGACCAACAAAATGATTGCGATCCCTTCCCCACCATCCGGATCGTGAACCTGAGCGAGGGCGGCATCGATTATTTCTGGGATTTTGGCGATGGCCGGACGTTTGTCGGCTTCCAACCACCACCGTTCAAATACACGCGGGAGGGCAATTTGCAGATCCGGCTCACCGTTTCCAACGCCCGGTGCAGCAGCCAAAATACGGTCCCGGTCAGCGTCGTTTCGTCGGGCATCGATGTTTTGCGGCGAAACGCCCGGGTATCGCCCAACGCATTGATTTGTGCTGGGCAAGGTGGCACGACCATCACCGCTTCGGGTGGCGTGCGCTACCTTTGGTCGCCGGCTTTGGGCTTGTCCAATGTCAACATTGCCAACCCCGTGGCCACCCCGACCCAAACTACCCGGTACGCGGTGAGGATTTTCAACCCGGCCGGCTGTTTTGTCGATACAGCGGTGACAGTAGAGGTAATACCGGCCATTGTGGTCAATTTTGATGTCTCCACCAGCGCCGAATGCGGCCGTCGGGCCAGTGTGCAAGTGACCAACCGAACCACTGGGGGCGAAACATTCCGGTGGATTTTGGGCAATGGCGACACCCTGCGCGGCCCCAACCCCCCCGCGTTCACCTATGAGCGCTCGGGCGTATATGAGCTTACACTGGAGGCCATTACGCGCACTTGTGTGCAACGCCGGACCGTGCGCCTCGAGGTGGAGAATGTGCTGCCACCCAACGTGATCACCCCCAATGGCGATGGCCGCAACGATCTGTTCGTGATCAACAATGTGCGCCAAGGCTGGCAACTGGAAGTGTTTGACCGCTGGGGCAAGCGGGTGTTCCAAAGCAGCAATTACCAAGGCAACTGGGGAGCTGATGCCAATAACGCGACTTATTACTACCTCCTCACCTCACCCGAGGGCCGAACGTGTAAGGGCTGGGTGCAAGTGCTCCGGGGCGGTAATTAGCGTTTGGTCAAACCAAAGGCCCCAATGCGCACATCCGCCAAATGCGAAGGTACTCATTGGGGCCTTGCTTTTTTATCGTTGGCCGAGTCCCCTCGGACGGCATACCCTACACGCAATGTCATTGGTAGTGCCCCATCAATCGCATAGCGTTTTGTGCTGTCTAGGGTTCAGAAAACAATAGGTTGGCCTGTTTGCGGGCAAGCTTGCAACGGGGGGCTTGTCCTGCTGATCACCCCAAAGGGTGCAATGTAAGGGTATTGAGGGAAAATCAACCCCGCAAGGGTTGGGGACGTGGGGCCATTGCGGCTGGG
>JAYUVL010000241.1:0-4596 GCA_043754075.1 Cytophagales bacterium
AGGCCCGCTACGGCCGGGCGTTGTCGCGCTTGCGCGAGGCCATGATCGGCCGGATGACCACCTTGCTGGAAGCCAAAAACAGCCGGGGCATTTACCACAAATTTGGTGATGAAATCATTGGTAAAGGCGTTAAGTTCGCCTACAAGGTTATTGAGAACAACCTGTTCCCTGCCAAAAACTCTTATCGCGACGAGAGCAATTATAACGTGCCCGAAGAAGTCAACCTGATTTCGGACATCAATCTCGATAATTGGACCGACGACGATCACATCAACAGTTTGATCCAAAAGTTGGTCAAAAACTACAACGTAAAACGCAACGAATTGACCGGTAAGTTCAAACGCGAGCGGTTTACCTTGGAAGTAGGTGACGAACTGCCCACGGGCATTGTCCAGTTGGCTAAAGTGTACATTGCCAAGAAGCGCAAGCTGAAAGTGGGCGATAAAATGGCCGGCCGTCACGGTAACAAGGGCGTTGTGGCCCGGATCGTCCGCGACGAGGACATGCCTTTCTTGGCCGATGGCAAGCCCGTTGATATTGTACTGAACCCGCTGGGTGTCCCCTCACGGATGAACCTGGGGCAGATCTATGAAACCGTTTTGGGTTGGGCTGGGGAAAAATTGCACCGCAAGTACGCCACCCCAATTTTTGATGGGGCCTCCGAAGAAGAAGTGGCCAAAGAGTTGGCATTGGCCAAGTTGCCCGAATGGGGCCGCACCGAACTTTATGACGGCTTGACCGGCGAGAAGTTTGAGCAGCGCGTTACCGTGGGGATCATTTACATCTTGAAATTGGGCCACTTGGTGGACGATAAGATGCACGCCCGCTCGATTGGTCCCTATTCGCTCATCACCCAGCAACCATTGGGCGGCAAAGCCCAGTTTGGTGGCCAGCGTTTTGGCGAGATGGAAGTGTGGGCCTTGGAAGCATTTGGCGCATCCAACATTCTCCAAGAAATCCTGACGGTCAAGTCGGATGACGTAGTGGGCCGGGCCAAAGCTTACGAGTGCATTGTCAAGGGTGAAAATATGCCCAAGCCCAATATTCCCGAATCGTTCAATGTATTGATCCATGAACTCCGTGGGTTGGCATTGGAAATTACGTTGGAAGAATAACCTATCCATAGTCAAAAAAGCCCCCCAACGATCATCGTTGGGGGGCTTTTTTATGCCCACTAAGCCCAAACAAAGGCGGCGATACGTCGGTAATAACGACTTACGTCCCTACCCTTTCCCCCGGTTCACCGCATAGACGCCCGCCAAGATGAATACCATCCCGAACAAATGGAGGAAAGTCAGTTTTTCACCATCGATAAACCCCCACAACAGGGCAAAAACTGGGATGATGTAGGTGACGGCACTGGCAAACACGGGCGAAGTAATTTTGACCAATTTATTGAACAGCAACAGGCCAAGGGCAGTACTGAACACGCCCAGCATGGTCAGGTAGCCAAATGCGCCCCAACTTTCGGGGGTGGCCTGAACCTGCTGCACAAAATCGGTGGATAACAGATAGACCAAGGCCACCGGCCCAACGATGAGCATGGCCGAAGCCGAGATGGTGAGTGATTTTAACCCGCCCAAGTATTTGCCAATTGTATTGACGCTGATGCCATACAACACTGTGGCCAACAATATCAGCAGGGCATAAGCATTGAAAGAACCGATTTCGCCGCCAGTTTTCACAAAACTAAGCCCCACCGCACCCGAAAACCCCAACACCAACCCGATCACTTGCCATCGTCTAACAGGTTGGCCAAAAAATAAAATGCTGATCAAAAAAGTAAAAATGGGAGTTAACGTGTTCAAAATGCCCGCCACCGAACTCTCGATCCGCGTTTGGGCATTGGTAAACAAGAAAGCTGGGATCAAATTGCCCAAAACGCCGGCTACCATGATGTACTTCCACTTGTGGGCAGGGACTTCCCGAAAATTTTGGATGGCCCAAGGCAAGAAAATGAAAAATGCGACCACAATTCGGTACGAACCCACTTGCCCGGGCGAAAATACAGTCAATCCCTTTTTCATCAAAATGAATGAAGTTCCCCAAATCAAGGCCAGGAGCAAAAGCAGCCCCCACGCTAATTTCTCGTCTTTTTGGTTAGTCATGAGCTAGGTAGCTTTGAACGCAAAGAATTGCTTACCAAAACACTGCATTGAGATTTAAAATATTTGATAGCTTTACCACTCATTTTTTGGCCATCCAAAGTACATGACAATCAATTAGTTGAATGAGTCGAAATGGGGTTGAATGGGTATATAATCGAGCGGTCAGATCTCACTTGTGCCCCGCAAACCCAGCAACTGAACCCCACACACAGCAAGAGGGCCCGTGAAATTACTTTTTACATTTTTTTTGCAACTTTTTGACTGCCAAATACCCTCTTGCACAACTTTGCAACCGTTTTGGTCGGCCTTCCACGATAATCGCACCACTTGCTTTTCCAAAAAATTGGGTTTATCTTTAAGGAAAAAACAACATGGCCAGATCCAAAAAGAACATCGACCCCCAAGAGGAAAAAGCTAAAGTTCATCCGGAGCTAGAAGGCTTTGAGATCAAAATCAACTCTTTCGGGGAGATCACCAGTAGTTTGACCATTGACACCATCAACGATTTTTTAAACAAGAACGTGGTGGACAAAAAACTCAAGGAAGACAAAACTACCAAAGAACCGCCTCCCAAAAGCTGAACCAAAACTATTTGGTGCAGGGGCCATTTAGACCACTTCGGGCAATCTTTGCCGGACCGACTCATAAAGGATCAACGCAGCAGCCACTGATACATTGAGGGAGGAGATTTTACCGTGCAAAGGTAGTTTGGCCCGACGGTCGCATAGTTCCAGCAGTTCGGGGGCTATCCCGTCCTCTTCTGACCCAACGATGATCAGCATGGGCTGGTCAAAATCCACTTCGTAGATGGTACGGGACGATTTTTCGGTACACCCCACTATTTGCAAACCGTGGTTGCGCAGGTAGCGGGCAGTGCTGACCAAATTGTGCTCCCGACAGATCGGCATGTGGCCAAGTGCCCCGGCCGAAGTCTTGAATGCATCGCCACTGAGGCGTGCCGCGCCCCGGTCGGGGATGATGATGGCATCTACCCCTGCACATTCCGCCGTGCGAACAATGGCGCCAAAGTTGCGCACATCTGTAACCCGATCCAGCATCAGCACGAAGGGATTGCGCCCATCATTGAAGGCCGAGGAGATGACATTATCAAGCGAGGCATACTGCACCGCCGTAATGAACCCAATCACCCCTTGGTGTTGTTTTCGGGTAATGCGGTTGAGCTTTTCCTCGGGTACGCGGCCCACGGGGATGTGGCGCTCGCGGCACACCCGCACAATATCGGCCACCAGTGGGTTTTCCAATTCCTTTTGGACCAGCACCCGCTCAATCTCTTGACCAGAGGCCAACATTTCTTGGACGGGCCGGATCCCGAAAATCATATCTTTGCCCTCGGCGGGGCGGGCTTGCTTTTTGGGAAACATCGAAGGTAAATAAGGGGGCAAAAGTACAATAAAAGCCTCATAGTCGGGCCATTTTCGCCTAAAGACCAGCTATTCAACTGGTAAATTCATGCGCAAGCTGGCCAGTTTGACCGCAACTTTTTTGAAAAGCGGATTGTCTGATTGGATTTCCCGGTCGCCCATGATAGCGTCATTGCCGGGCTGGGTATAGGCGCCGTTTTCGTCAAGTGGGGCAAAATACCCGCCGAAACAAGGTATTTCTTTGGCCAGTTTCCCTCCTTCGAACCCAACAAAAGTGCCACCATAGTCCCAGCCGAAGCCATAAAACTTGAACGGCTTGCCATTGAGCCGCTCTAGTTCGGCCAGTGGCATGCCGACCCCGATCCCATTGGCATAACGATAGGGCGACTCGGGGTGGTGGGCATCGATCGCACTCATTTTTTGGTAAGGCGGGTTGAGATCGATCCAGATCACCACGATTTCTTTGGGCGTGTCCTTCCAGATCACGGTTTGCATCCCTTGGGGGCTACCCTCCAGAAACAAGGTGTCCAGCGCCACTTGCTCCTCACCAAACCGTTGGACAATGGTTTCATGGCTGTCTCCCACCTTGATTGGGCCAAACCGTTCGCAAGGGATAATCAAAGTTTCCTCAGCGGGAGCAGTAGGTAAATCAGCCATTGCTGGGGCTTTGAGGGAATCTTCCCCAGTGGCTTGTTGAGGCTGGCCCGCACTGCCACAAGCGGCCAAAAAAACGCATAACAGGGCGATTGTGGTATTTTTCATAAGGATGTAATTTTAATTTTCTATATTTAAAAAATAATTTTGGGTTCGACCATCAATCCTTTATACATTTGCTTACTCGGCCAGTCAAATTGATTTGGAGCACTTTGCCACAAAGAGATGCTAATTTGATAACTTATTGGCTTTTAGGGGAATGTTAAAATGGAGCAAAATACACAACCCATTGATTAACAAATAATTGTGCAATTATTGCCAGTTTTAGCGATTCCTAAAAACTTGTAATGACAAGCCAAACCCTAGCCCGATACTTTCGTATCAATGTTTATATTTGCAAGAAATCACTAAATTTATCTCATTGACAAATGGATCTATTTGACCCCATCCTT
>JAYUVL010000242.1:0-20850 GCA_043754075.1 Cytophagales bacterium
CAGAAAGTGGAAAATCCAAAATTGATAGTTACTCTGTAATCATATTTAAAAGCAATGAAGAAATGTTACAAAACTATTTTCTTAGTATTGCACAATCGCTTTTAAACTCACTTTCAAAAAAGCCAACCCAAAAGGAAGTTTTTGAAACATTTAAAAATTTCGTTGAAATTTTCAGGTCATTAACTGAAACACCAACCAAAACAATTCAAGGACTTTGGGCTGAACTTATCCTAATAGAGCAAAGTAAAAACCCTGAAACATTAATTAATTATTGGCACAATATACCAGAAGAAAAATTTGACTTTAATGCTGACAGCGAAAAGATAGAAGTTAAAAGTAGTAGTAATTTAGAAAGGATCCACATTTTTGCCGCAGAACAATTAAATCCGTTAAATGATAGTCAAGTTATTATTGTTTCAATATTTGCCAAACAAGTTTCAAATGGACTGAATATATTAGATTTGTTGTATAAAATCAACGAGCGCATTTCAAAAACTGAACTTAAAGAAAAGATTTTTAGAATTATTTCAAAAACACTTGGGAATACGTTTGAACAGACAACAAGAATTAAGTATGACTATGATCTAGCTAAAAATTCATTGCGGTTTTACAAACATCAAGACATTTCAAAAGTTGAGAGAATCAATATTCCTGAAAGAGTTTCAGAGGTTAAATTCAAGTCAGACTTGACAAACATTAACCCACTTGACTTAGCAAAATTATTTAAAGACAGACAATTATTTAGAGATATATAAGCTAACGCATTTGGCGGCACATTTGTTTTTTTGCAACCGTACAAAGCTAAAAAAAGGTGAAAGGGCCAATGCACCAATGCACTAAGATAAGTAAAATCGACAGAACGTTACTACTGCCAATATCACCTCAATCCCCACCAGCCAAGCCAAAATTGTAGCCCCAAGCTTATCCAGCGCCACACTTTTGGCAAAACATTGCTCCCGAAGGCCTACTTTTTCCCGTCGTTTTTGGACCTACAAGCAATCAAGGGATCGCCAGGAACTTACCGTCATGCTTCTACTAATGGTAAGTCGTTGGAGGAGGTCATTACCGCCCTTCGAGCATGGGGCAAAAAACACCGGGATAAATGGGTTGCCAAGCCTTGAGCGATGCAAGCCGCACCGTGGCAATCACTCCCCAAGGCAAGACAATCTTGGACACCCAAAGGGCACCGGGTGGCTGGTTCGGCCATTTTAACTTTATTTCAACTTAGGCTCTGGCCCAGTTGCGTTACCTTTGGCTGTAATTCTTGCTAGCTATGAGCCTTTCCACCATTAGTATTCGTCGTCCGGTGCTCACCATTGTACTCAATGTAGTCATCGTTGTCTTTGGCCTCATCGGTTTTCGCTACTTAGGCGTGCGGGAGTACCCCAACGTGGACAATCCGGTGGTCAGTGTGAGCACCAGCTACACCGGGGCCAATGCCGAAATCATCGAGTCGCAGATTACCGAACCACTCGAGGAGGCCATCAACGGGATCCCCGGCATTATCTCCATCAACTCGACCAGCAGCGATGGCCGCAGCAACATTTCGGTCGAGTTTGATCTGGAAACCGACTTGGAAGCCGCCGCCAACGACGTGCGCGACAAAGTGTCGGGTGCCCTGTTCCGTTTGCCACCCGATGCCGATCCGCCCGTAGCGGCCAAATCCGATGCCAGCGGGCAAGCGATCATCAGTATGTATGCCCAGAGCGACAAACGGTCGGCGCTCGAGGTGACGGCCATTGGCGAAAAGTTGATCAAAGAACGGCTCCAGACCATCCCCGGTGTGGGCGGGGTGCGGGTGTGGGGCGAGCAAAAATACGCCATGCGCCTCCAGATTGACGTGGACAAATTGGCCGCCTATCAATTGACACCACTCGAGGTGCGCAATGCATTGCTCCGGGAAAACGTGGAACTGCCCTCGGGCCGGATCGAGGGCAGCAATACCGAATTGACGGTCAAGACCTTGGGCCGATTGACCACCATCGAAGAGTTTAATAGATTGGTCATTAAACAGTCGGGCGACAAAATCGTGAGCTTTGGCGACATCGGCGAAGTGCGGTTGGCCCCTGAAAACGAAAAGACGATCTTTCGGCGGGGGGGCCGCCAAATGGTCGGATATGCCATTGAACCGCAGCCCGGAGCCAACCAGATAGCCATTGCGGAAGAATATTACAAACGCTACGCCCAAATCCGGCGCGATGTACCGGCGGACATCATTCTTTCCGTGGGGTTTGACGATACCAAATTCATCAAGGCCTCGATTTCCGAAGTGCAGGAAAGCATTTATGTGGCGTTTGGCTTGGTGGCGTGCATCATTTTCTTGTTCCTGCGCGACTGGCGAACCACCATTATCCCGATCTTGGCCATTCCGATTTCATTGGTCGGGACGTTCTTTATTATGTACATCGCCGGTTTTTCCATCAATGTGCTCACTATGTTGGGTATTGTGTTGGCCATTGGTTTGGTAGTGGACGATGCCATTGTGGTTTTGGAAAATATTTATGCCAAAATAGAGGAGGGGATGGAACCGCTCGAGGCCGGCTACAAAGGGGCCACCGAGATTTTCTTTGCCATCGTGTCCACTACGATTGCCCTGGCGGCGGTGTTCATGCCCGTGATTTTTTTGCAGGGTCTCACTGGCAAGTTGTTCATCGAGTTTGGGGTGGTGATTGCCGGGTCGGTGTTGATTTCGGCCTTTGTGGCCCTCACCCTGACCACCATGCTCTCCTCACGGTTGCTCAAGCGTCGGGTCAAGCACAATTGGTTTTATAATGCCACCGAGCCATTTTTTGTCTGGCTCAACCGAGGATATGAGGGCACTTTGACCAGTTTTATGGAAGCCCGCTGGATGGCATTTCCCTTGATTGCGGTTTCAGTCTATTTAATGGTGCAACTGTTTGGCGCGCTGCCCCAGGAACTCGCCCCAATGGAGGACCGATCGGGCATGCGGGTGATGGTGACCGGGCCAGAAGGGGCCTCATTCCCTTACATGGACAACTACATGCAGCAGTTGGCCAAAGTAGTGAAAGAGGAAGTGCCCGAGGCCAACGGGATCATTGCCATTACCTCCCCCGGTTTTATGTCCAGCGCGGTGAATGCGGGGATGTCCCGGCTCGAGCTCGCCGAACCGGCTGATCGCCAGCGCACTCAGCAACAAATTGCCGATGCCTTGGGCAAAAAACTGCGTGGCCTGAGCGATGCCCGCGCCATTGTGGTGCAGCAACCCACCATCGGCAACCGCCGTTCGGGGCAGCCAGTGCAGTACATTTTGCAGGCCCCCACCTTGGAGATACTGCGCGAAGCCCTGCCCAAGTTCATCGCCGAGGCCAACCAGCACCCCGATTTGGTGCAGGTAGATGTGAACTTGAAATTCACCAAACCCGAGATCCGTTTGGAGATCGACCGGGAAAAGGCTACCAACTTGGGCGTATCGGTCATTGATGTGGCCCAAACCCTCCAGCTTGGGTTCAGTGGCCAACGTTTTGGGTATTTTATCATGGATGGCAAACAGTACCAGGTCATTGGCGAACTCAACAAAAGGGATCGGAACGAACCGGTCGATTTGCGCGCATTGTATGTCAAGAACCGCTATGGCCAACAGATCCAATTGGACAATTTGGTGACCTTGATCGAGGACAGCAGCCCACCCTCCTTGTTGCGCTACAACCGGGCCGTGTCAGCTACCGTCTCCGCTTCGCCAGCTCCCGGCAAAACCATTGGCCAGGGCATTGAGGCGATGGACGCCATTGCCAAAAAAACCCTGAACGAATCGTTCACCACCGCATTGGCGGGGCAATCGAAGGAGTTCAAAGACAGTTCATCCAGCTTGCTTTTTGCGTTTGGCTTGGCTTTGTTGTTGATTTATTTGGTATTGGCCGCCCAATTTGAGAGTTTCCGCGATCCGCTCATCATCATGTTCACCGTGCCACTTGCCCTGGCTGGCGCTTTGTTGTCGCTCTGGTATTTCAAGCAGACCCTCAATATCTTTAGCCAAATCGGGATGATCATGCTCATCGGGTTGGTGACCAAGAACGCGATATTGATCGTAGAGTTTGCCAACCAGAAAAAAGAAGAGGGCTTTGATAAGCACGAAGCAGTGATGCAGGCCGCCGCTCAGCGTTTGCGCCCGATTTTGATGACCGCACTGTCCACCGTTTTGGGTACGCTGCCCATTGCGCTGGCTTTGGGCGCGGGGGCCGAGAGCCGGGTGTCCATGGGGATTGCGGTAGTGGGGGGCATGGTCATCGCTACGGGACTGACCCTGTACATTATCCCGGCCATTTATTCTTATTTCTCCAGCTCGGGCCACGTCATTGTTCCAGCATCGGAAATTGATAAAACGGCCGTGGGAGTTTAGCCATTGCCAACTTGATTGCCATTTCCCAAACGGAGCCAGTCGATCCATTCAGTTTTGCCAGCTTTGCCACGGTGCAGGGCTGGCAAAATATTTTATGGCCCTACTGGCCTGCGACTTTTTTGCAACCCGCTGAATACACCCTTCTCCCGCATTTTGGGCCGCCAACCCAATTATTTTTTGATAAATGGGCCTGTTTTGCCGTTTTTCCCAAAATAAGTGAAAACTTGCACCAATAAGGGCGCGGCCCTGCATTGTTCACTTAAACTCTCCCACTTGTATGAAAAAATCCCTGTATTCCTTGATGGCCCTTCTCCTGATCTATGCTTGCAGCTTTAGCAAGGGCACCAAAAAAGACCTCGTCACTGGCTTGTCCACCAGCTACAACGGCTTTGCCATTTCGGATGCCTATTTGGCCGCCGAGGATGGCTCGCGCCTGAAGAGCAACAAAATCACCTTGGGCACCAGCATTCAAATTGCGGTGACAGGAGTGGAAAACTTTGTGGTCAAAGATGGCAAAGTGTTTCCGGGTTGCATGATTCTGATCACTGATAAGCAGACCAATGCCGAAATACTCAAACTGGACGATGCTTTTGCCGACATGGCGGACGGTACCCCGGAGGAAAAGGCCACACTATTGCACGCCGATTTGAGCACTGGCAATCCTATGGTGGCCGGGACGACCTATCGGCTCAAGACCCGCTTTTTTGACAAGAACAACCCCGAGAGCGAAATTGTGAGCGAGATAGACTTGATCATGGAATAAGCCGCCCCAACCGTCGGAGGGCAAGCCCCATTTGTTATTCAGACCAACCGTACACCAAACCCAAAAATGAAAACAACTGCCTTTATCTTTCTTTGGATGCTCGGGGGCCTTAGTTGGGCGGGTCCGGCCTTGGCCCAAAAAGATTTCATTGCCACCGAAACCCTAGCCCAGCGCGAACAGCGGATGGCTTGGTGGAAAGAGGCCCGCTTTGGGATGTTCATCCATTGGGGCGCCTATGCCGTTCCGGCGGGCTACTACCAAGGCAAACCCACCAAGGGAATTGGCGAGTGGATTATGCACCATGCCAATATTCCCATCCCTGAATACGAAGAATATGTCAAGCAGTTCTACCCCACCCAATTTGACGCCCGTCAATGGGTCAAAATTGCCAAGGATGCGGGCATGAAATACATCGTGATCACGTCCAAGCACCATGACGGGTTCTGTCTCTGGGATTCCAAGGTGACCAATTATGACATCATGGATTTTGCCCCGTTCAAACGCGACATTCTCCAAGAACTGGCGGCCGCTTGTAAGGCCGAAGGTGTGCGGCTGTGTTTCTATCACTCGATCATGGACTGGCACCAGCCCGATGCCAAGGCCAAGAAATACGACCACCAAACCACTGCCAATCCCGACTGGGCCAAATACCGCGAGGAATATTTGAAGCCCCAACTGGCCGAACTGATCAAGAAATATGATCCGGGCGTACTGTGGTTTGATGGCGAATGGATTGAGGAGTGGACGGAGCCGCAAGGGAAGGACCTCTACAACTACCTACGGAACTTAGATGCGGACTTGATCATCAACAACCGCGTGGGCAAGGGCCGCGACGGGATGCAGGGGATGAACAAGGATGCCAACGCGGCCGGAGATTTTGGCACCCCCGAACAGGAGATTTTGGCCAACCGCTCCGAACTGCCATGGGAAACCTGTATGACCATGAACGATTCCTGGGGGTTCAAAAAAGATGACACCAACTGGAAATCGGCCGAAGTGCTGATCCACCAATTGGCCGACGCCACGGCCAAGGGTGGCAACTACTTGCTCAACGTTGGCCCAACCGCCGCCGGACTGATCCCCGGTGCCAGCGTGGAGCGGCTGGCCGAGATGGGCAAGTGGATCAAAGTGAACGGCGAGGCGATCTACGGGGCCAAATCGGTCAAAGACTACAAGGAAGGAAATAACTTGGTTTATACCACCAGTAAAGACGATAAATTTACTTATGCCATTGCCCTCAAATGGCCCGGCAGCAGTTTGGCCTTGAGCAAAGTAATGGCGGATCGGGTTGCCCAAATAAGTCTTTTGGGCGGCAAAAAGCTCAAATGGCGCAAGAATGCCACTGGGGGCATTGACTTGGATTTGCCCGCCACCCCGCCCAGTGGCCAATACGCTTGGGTGTTCAAGATCAAGCACAAATAAGACCTGCCGCGCCCATTGCACCGTTTGTCATGGGCGCGGCTTCCTTACAAAATGGCCGTCCAGCGGGCGGGAGCGGCCAGATGGCCACTTCGGGCGGCCATCGTTTATCGCCAAAGTTTCCCCAGCCTTTGCCCGCTCAATAGCAGTTTAGATTGATTCCAAATTTAGGGATTTGGGTGCTACCATTTGGGATTCCGGGCAGGTTTAGATAGATTTGTTTTGTGAAATGGACTTGTTATTTCCTCTCAATCATTGTTTTTGTCTTGTCGGTTCTCCCTTGCGATGACCTACCCCTTGGCTTTGGTAATGATTTAGCAGTCCAAACCGTAGTAAATGAGGCAAGTGACAACCTCAAGTCAATTTCCCATTCTTGCAATCCCTTTTGCATGTGTGGTTGTCATGGCGGGGTTATCATTAACAGCCAAACCGTGGTAGTGCCCACTTTATTTGCAGTGGCTGATCCCGAGGTTCAGTTGTACAGTACACCCACTGTGCCCATCCCTTCCCCCTTCTTCGATTGCTGGCAGCCGCCAAAAATCTAGCCTAGCATCAGTGCCATAGTTTCCCCTTTCGGCTTGCCGATGGGTCATTTCCTTGTATTCATAGGGTCAATTTCTTTCCTTGATGTTAGACAAAATCATTTATTTTTCAATCCACAACAAGCTGATTGTGGGGATATTCGCCTTTTTTCTGGTCATCTGGGGGAGCTATTCGTTCACCCAATTGCCCATTGATGCGGTGCCTGATGTGACCAATAACCAGGTGCAGATCATCACCCGGAGCCCATCCCTGGCCGCGCCCGAGGTAGAGCGGCTCATCACTTTCCCAGTGGAAATCACGATGGCCACCATTCCCAATTTGACTGAAATCCGGTCGTTTTCCCGCTTTGGCCTATCAGTAGTGACGATTGTGTTTTCTGACGACACCGATGTCTATTGGGCCAGACAGCAAGTATTTGAGCGGCTCACCCAAGCGCAGGCCCAGATTCCCCCGGGCGTGGGCAACCCCGAACTGGCCCCTCTCACCACTGGCCTTGGCGAAATTTATCAATATGTGCTCCAAATAAAACCGGGGTATGAGCAGCAATTTTCGGCCATGGAACTACGCAGCATCCAAGATTGGATTGTGCGCCGGCAGTTGCTTGGCACGCTGGGAGTGGCTGATGTAAGCAGTTTTGGGGGCTATTTGAAGCAGTATGAGATAGCCGTGGATCCCGAAAAACTACGCGCCATGAATATTTCTCTTGGCGAAATATTCACCGCATTGGAACAAAACAACCAAAACACGGGCGGGGCCTACATTGACAAACAACCCAATGCGTATTTTATTCGCAGCGAAGGCCTGATTGTTTCACTGGACGACATCGGCCGGGTAGTGCTCAAGAACACCCCCAGCGGTATTCCCGTCTTGATCCGCGATGTGGCCAAGGTACGATTCGGCCACGCGGTCCGTTATGGGGCCATGACCTACGACGACAAGGGCGAGGCCGTCGGTGGCATTGTGATGATGCTAAAGGGGGACAACTCGTCCCAGGTAATCGCCAATGTCAAGGAACGGATCAAGCAAGTGCAAACTTCCTTGCCCGAAGGATTAGCGATTGAAGGATTTTTGGATCGGACTAAACTGGTCAACAGTGCCATTGGGACAGTGGGCACCAACTTGGCGGAGGGTGCGCTCATCGTCATTTTCGTGTTGGTGGTGCTGCTTGGCAATTTGCGAGCAGGCTTGGTGGTGGCTTCGGTCATTCCGCTGGCCATGCTGTTTGCCATTTCGCTGATGAACCTGTTTGGGGTTTCGGGCAATTTGATGAGTTTGGGGGCCATTGATTTTGGGCTAATCGTCGACGGGGCCGTTATCATTGTGGAGGCCACCATGCACCACCTGGGCATCACCTCCATGCAAAAGCGCCTGACCCAACCAGAAATGGACGAAGAGGTTTATCAATCAGCCGTTAAAATTAGAAATTCCGCCGCATTTGGCGAAATTATTATAATGATTGTTTATCTCCCCATTTTGGCCTTGGCCGGCGTGGAGGGCAAGATGTTCAAGCCAATGGCCCAAACGGTGGCTTTTTCCATCCTTGGGGCGTTCATCCTTTCGCTCACCTATGTACCGATGGTCTCGGCTTTATTTTTGAACAAATACACTTCCGGCAAGCGGACTTTTGCCGACCGGTTAGTGGCTGCTGTTCAGCGGCTTTACACCCCTGTTCTACGGGCGGCCCTTAAGTTCAAGGTGGCCGTGTTGGTCGCTTGTATGGCCGCTTTCTTGGCTGCCCTGTTGGTTTTTATGCAAATGGGGGGCGAGTTCATCCCTACCCTGGATGAGGGAGATTTTGCGGTCGATACCCGCGTGATGACGGGGGCTTCCCTCTCTGAAACGGTAAGTGCCTCCCTCCAAGCGGGTGGAATTTTGAAGGACAGTTTCCCCGAAGTGATCAAGGTGGTGGGCAAGATTGGGGCCAGTGAAATCCCGACCGACCCCATGGCCATTGAGGCCTGTGACCTGATGGTGATCCTCAAGCCCAAAGAAGAATGGACCAGTGCCGCTACCCGCGATGAACTGGCCGAAAAAATGCAGAAAGTACTGGCGGCCAATACGTTGGGAACCTCATTTGGTTTTCAGCAGCCCATCCAGATGCGCTTCAACGAGTTGATCACGGGGATTCGCCAAGATGTGGCCATCAAAATTTATGGCGAAGACCTTGATAAACTGGTGGAACATGCCGATAAAATTGCGAAATTGATTACCAATGTAGAGGGAGTCCGCGACTTGTACGTGGAGAAACTGTCGGGCTTGCCCCAAATTGTGGTTAGCTTCGACCGCGCCAAACTGGCCGAATTTGGCATTTCGGTGGCAGAAGCCAACCGCGTAATCAACACCGCTTTTGCGGGTGGCTTGGCCGGGCTGGTGTTTGAGGGCGAGCGGCGCTACGATCTGGTCATCCGGTTTGATCAAGAAAACCGGCAGGGCATCACTGACGTGGCCAATTTATTCGTTTACACCAAAGATGGCCGCCAAGTGCCGCTCAACCAAGTGGCCAAAGTTGAAATGAAAACCAGCTACAACGAAATCCGCCGTGACGATGCCAAACGGCGCATCTCGGTGGCATTCAATGTGCGTGGGCGTGATGTGGAGAGCGTGGTCAAGGAAATCGAGACCAAACTCAAAGCCAATTTCAAGTTTGAGGCCGGTTATTACTCTACCTACGGCGGGCAGTTCCAGAATTTGCAAGAGGCCAAAACCCGATTGTCCATTGCGGTGCCCGCCGCTTTATCCCTCATTTTTATGTTGTTGTATTTTACCTTTGGTTCCATCAAACAGGGAATCCTGATTTTTACCGCCATTCCGTTGTCGGCCATTGGGGGCATTTTTGCCTTGTGGCTGCGCGATATGCCCTTTAGCATTTCGGCTGGCATCGGTTTCATTGCCCTTTTTGGGGTTTCGGTGCTCAATGGGATCGTGCTCATCGGCGAGTTTAACCACCTCAAAAAAGAAGGGCTGACCAATTTGTACCGGATCGTGTTTCAGGGCACGGCGGTTCGCTTGCGCCCCGTGTTGATGACGGCGGCCGTGGCCAGCCTAGGCTTTTTGCCCATGGCGCTCTCCCACGGCTCCGGGGCTGAAGTGCAAAAACCCTTGGCCACGGTGGTCATTGGTGGCTTGTTGTCTTCCACTTTCCTTACTTTGGTGGTGCTGCCGTGCCTTTACCTCCTTTTTGAACAAGGTTTCAAAGCCAAGCGATCGGTCGTATTGGGGGCATTGGGCGGGGTGATTTTGGCCAGTCTGTTGGCCCCTCGGCAAACTGTGGCCCAAGACTTGACCCTCGCTCAAGCCCTGACCGAAGCCACGACCAACAATCTAGCCGTCAAAGCGGGCCTTTACGAAATCGACCTGCAAAAAATATTGCGGCGCACGGCCTCGGATTTGGGCAAAACCAACCTTACGTGGATGGCGGGCCAGTACAACAGCTTGAATTTTGACAATAACTTCATGCTTGCCCAAACCATTCCCTTCCCGACTGCTTTTGGCAAATTGACCGAACTCTATGCCGCCCAACTCAAAAGCGGTGAGCTCCGGCTCCGGGTCACGCAAAACGAATTGGCCATGCAAGTAAAATCGGCGTATTACCACTTGGCCCATGCCCATGCCCAGCAACAGTTTTTGGCCCGCCAAGACAGCCTGATGCAGGAGTTTGTTCGGGCGGCGGATCTGCGCCTGCGCACGGGCGAGGGAACCGGGCTGGAAAAGTCAACCGCTGAAAACCAATGGTTTGAGATCAAAACCCTCCGGTTGCAGAACCAAGCTGATATCGAGATTTATCAGGTGCAATTGCAAACCCTGATCAATAGCCCAATCCAGCGCGACATTGCGGATCGGCAGTTGCGCCGGCGGGCCGTGCCCCCGATCGATACGGCCGCGCTGAACCAAAACCCCGGCTATGCCTTTTTGCAACAGCAGACCCAAGTGAGCCGCAAAATGATTGGCGTCGAGCAAAGCCGCTTATGGCCCGACCTCACTTTTGGCTATTTCAACCAATCACTGATCGGGACCTATAAAGTCAACGGCCAAGATCGGTTCTACGATGGCAGCAAGCGGTTCAGCGGTTTTCAGGTTGGGGTGGCCCTGCCACTGTGGGCCAAACCCCAAAAAGCCCGCATCGGGGCGGCCAAAATTACGGCCCAAGTAGCTCAGGCCCAAGCTGATCTGTTCCAAAAGAACCTTAAGGGCCAGTTGGGGCAAGCCGTAAAGCAGTTTAACAAGTTTCAGTTTACCCTCAACCAATTTGAGCAACAAACACTGCCAAATGTCGAGCTGCTCCAATTGAACGCCCAAAAGGCTTTCAAGGCGGGCGAGATTGGCTATTTGGAATATTCGCAGGCCCTCACCCGCATACACAGCGTCCGCTTGGCCTATTTGGCCGCGCTCAATGGCTATAACCAAGCCATTGTCCAAATCGAGTTTTGGTTGGGGATGGAGTAAGCCTAGTCCAGTAATCTGTGTTTTTACTTTTATCTTCAAAAAAATGAAAATATTCACCCCCCTGTTTCTTTGTGTAACTGCCCTGTTGTTGCCGGCTTGCGGCGCACCGACCCAAGAAGCTGCTACGGTGGCTGAGGTGGCCCCCACTGCCATGATGGTGGAAATCACCCCGGCCCAACAAAAAAACAACCACATCCAACTGGGTGCCATCGAGCAAAAAGCCATGAGTGGGACCATCAAAGTGAACGGGGCCATCGAGGTGCCGCCCCAGAACTTGGCCAGTCTCACTGCCAAAATGGGCGGATTTGTGAAAAGTACCGATCTTTTGCAGGGGCTTTCGGTGCGCAAGGGCCAAGTGCTGGCGGTGATCGAGAACCAAGAATTTATCACCCTTCAACAAGACTATTTGGATGGCCTGAGCCGGTTGCAATACCTGCAGGCAGAGTATGACCGCCAAAAACAGTTGAGTACCGAGCAGGTGAGTGCCCAAAAAATTTTCCAGCAAGTGACGGCCGATTACGGCAGCTTACAGGCCCGGCTAAAGGCCATTGAAGCGCGGTTGCAATTGGTCAATGTCGATCTGGCCAACTTGAAACAGGGGAATTTGGTCAATGCGTACCGTATTTACTCCCCAGTAAATGGCATCGTCACGTCGGTGAACATCAATTTGGGCAAGTCCATCTCGGCGCAAGAAGTGTTGGCAGAAATTACCGACATGACTCACCTGCACGTGGTGCTCACGGTGTTTGAGCAAGATATTCCCAAAATTAAAGTGGGCCAGAAACTGCACCTTACCCTGGCCAACCAACCCGATAAAGTCCACTACGCCAAAATCTTTTTGATCAATCCCCAAGTAAGGGCCGACCGCAGCGTCGAGGTGCACTGCCACCTGGATGTGGAGGACGGCTCGTTGTCCCCCAATGCTTTTTTGACTGCCCAAATTGAGCTGGCTCCCACCACCGTGCTGGCCCTGCCCGACGATGCATTCGTCAACGACGCTGGTAATGACTATATTTTCGTGGCAGTGGATCAGCCTCAGCGCACACCAGATAGTAAATTATTTTTGCAAATGGTGAAAGTAGGGAAAGGGGTTGCCGAAAATGGATTCACTGAAGTGATTTTGCCCACCACCGCCTCATTGCCCGGTAAAATGGTGGTGCACAAGGGGGCGTTCACATTGCTGTCGCAAATGAAGGTGAGCGTTGAGGAGGAGGAATAGGCAAATGACCAGCCGGTAGCTTGAAGCAAGCAGGGGGGCGTTATCCGAATGGGTCAGTGCGGGGCATAAAAACCGCTCCCCTTAAGGCAAAAATTGCTTTGGGGGGAGCGGTTCCATTGGATATTCAATGCTTTCGGCTGTTCGCTTTTTCTGCTAGTTCAACGTGGCCAGATCGATGACAAAGCGGTAGCGCACGTCACCCTTGAGCATTCTTTCGTAGGCTTCGTTGATGTCTTTGATGGCGATCACTTCCACGTCGCTCACGATATTGTGTTCAGCACAAAAGTCGAGCATTTCTTGCGTTTCAGCGATGCCCCCGATGAGCGAACCTGCGATGCTTTTACGGCCAAAGATCAGGTTTGTCGCCGGTATTTGGGCCGGGGTTGGTGGCACTCCCACACATACCATCACACCGTCGGTCCGAAGCAAACTCAAGTAGAAACTGTAATCGTGCTCCGCCGATACGGTGTCCAATATAAAATCAAAATAGCCGATCACTTGTTTGGTCTGTTCGGCATCTGAGGTCAAAATAAATTTGTGGGCCCCCAGCCGTTTGGCATCCGCTTCTTTGGCAGCCGTATGGCTCAGCATAGTAACTTCGGCCCCCATGGCCACGGCCAGTTTAACCCCCATGTGGCCCAATCCGCCCAATCCCAACACGCCCACGCGGGTGCCTTTGCCCACTTTCCAGTATTTCAGCGGCGAATAAGTGGTGATTCCGGCGCACAACAAAGGAGCGACTGCCGAAAGTGGCAATTTTTCGGAAATGTGCAGCGCAAATTCTTCGCGCACCACAATCGCTTTGCTGTAACCACCATAGGTAACCCCACTGCCGTCTTTTTCATTGCTGTTGTAGGTAAAGATCGCGCCGGTCATACAAAACTGCTCCAATCCTTGGCTGCAATTGGCGCAGGTCTGGCAACTGTCCACCAAACAACCTACCCCCGCCAAGTCCCCCACTTTAAAGTTTTTTACCTCGGCCCCAACGGCGGTGACCCTGCCCACAATTTCGTGCCCCGGCACGGCGGGGTACATGGTCCCGCCCCATTCATTGCGGGCAGTGTGCAAATCGCTGTGGCAAACGCCGCAGTACAAAATATCAATGGCAATGTCATTGGCTTTGGGCGCACGCCGTTGAATAACATGGGGAGCTAACAATGAGGTGGCGCTGGCGGCCGCATAAGACTTGGTTGGTTGCATTTCTTTGTGTTTAGGATGTGAGGTAAAGGTAAGCAAAGTTCAGCAATCGGCCAATGAGAAGCCAAATAAGCAAAGACGAAAACTGACGGAAAATCAAGTTTTTTCGCGCCAAGTTCTCTGCGGAGGGGTAGTGCAATATTACGAGGCCAACTCAGAGTGGGCAGAAATCACGCGCTACCGATCGGAGGTATGCAGGCACAGGCGGGTGTTGGAAGCACGACAAGAACAAGTTCGGTTGTCGGACGGTTGATTTTTGGGCAACGGCCAAACGCAACATGATGGGAGAGCATCCCCTCACCATGTTGCGCTCGCTTGGTGTTCCATCAAAGCTAAGCTATTATCCTTCCACCAGTTCGTCCTTTTCCACCCGCAGGTTCTCGATGATAAAACCTTGGCGTTCGGGGGTGTTTTTGCCCATGTAATAGGAGAGGAGTTTGTTGATCGATGTTTCCTTGCGCAAGATGATGGGTTCCAGGCGGATGTCCTCCCCAATAAAACGGCCAAACTCATTTGGGGAAATTTCGCCCAAGCCTTTGAACCGGGTGATTTCGGGCTTGTTGCCTAGGCTGCGAATGGCTTTTTGTTTTTCCTCCTCGCTGTAACAGTAGATGGTTTTTTGCTTGTTGCGCACGCGGAACAGGGGAGTGTCCAAAATGTAAACGTGGCCATTGCGCACCAAGTCGGGGAAAAACTGGAGGAAAAATGTCATCATCAGCAAGCGGATGTGCATTCCGTCCACATCGGCATCGGTCGCGATCACGATCCGGTTGTAGCGCAGCCCTTCTAGCCCATCTTCAATGTTGAGGGCGTGTTGGAGCAAGTTGAATTCTTCGTTCTCGTACACGATTTTTTTGGTCAGGCCAAAACAGTTCAACGGTTTGCCCCGCAAACTGAACACGGCTTGGGTCTGCACGTCGCGGGCTTTGGTGATGCTGCCGCTGGCCGAGTCGCCCTCGGTGATGAACAGGGTGGAGCCGTACCATTTCTCATCCGGTTTGCCTTCGTTGAGGTGGATGCGGCAATCGCGCAGCTTCTTGTTGTGCAAGTTGGCTTTTTTGGCCCGTTCATTGGCCAGTTTTTTGATGCCAGCAATGTCCTTGCGCTCGCGCTCAGACTGGAGGATGCGTTTTTGCAACGCATCGGCCACGGTTGGGTTTTTGTGCAAATAATCGTCTAGGGCTTTGCTCATAAAGTCATTGACGAACTTGCGCATGGTCATGCCCTCGGGAGACACATTGATGGAACCGAGCTTGGTCTTGGTCTGGGATTCAAACACGGGCTCTTGCACTCGCACGCTCACGGCGGCCACAATGGAAGCACGGATGTCAGACGCTTCAAACTGCTTTTTGAAAAATTCTCGTACTGTGTTCACCACAGCCTCGCGGAAGGCGGCCAAATGCGTGCCCCCTTGCGTGGTATATTGTCCGTTGACAAATGAATAATATTCTTCGCCATATTGTTCGGCGTGGGTCATGGCCACCTCGATGTCTTCGCCCTTGAGGTGGATGATCGGGTAGCGGATTTCTTCTAAGTTGGCTTTGCGGGCCAACAGATCGGCCAGTCCGTTCTTGGAATGGAAGGCCCGCCCGTTGAAATAGATGGTCAGGTTGGAGTTGAGATAGGCGTAGTTCCAAAGCTGGTTTTCCAGAAACTCGGGGATGAAACGGTAATGCTTAAAAACAGTATTGTCCGGTTCAAAAATAATCAAAGTGCCATTTTTTTCCTTGGTCTTGACAATGTCATATTCTTTTGCCAAGCGCCCATTCTCAAATTCAGCTTTTTTGGCCTCGCCGTCGCGGAAGGACTGCACCATAAAGTAGTTGGACAGGGCATTGACGGCCTTGGTGCCCACTCCGTTCAAGCCGACCGATTTTTGAAAAGCGCCCGAATCATATTTGCCGCCGGTATTGATCTTGCTCACGCAATCGATGACTTTGCCCAGTGGGATGCCCCGGCCAAAATCGCGGATCACGACACGGTGCTCGGTAATGGTGATATCGATCTGGCGGCCATGTCCCATGGTGTGCTCATCAATGCTGTTGTCAATCACTTCTTTGACCAGCACGTAAATACCATCGTCATAAGCCGATCCATCGCCCAACTTGCCAATGTACATGCCAGGACGCAACCGGATATGCTCCCGCCAATCGAGTGAACGGATGCTGTCTTCGGTGTAGGCCGCACTCGGCACAGTGGCAGTGGAAATGGACATAATTAGTACGATTAGCTGTATTTTGTTCCAATCACAAATATAGCCGTAATTTTCGTTTCTTTCAAAAATAAGTTAAATAAAAAATGACTTACGTCTTTAAAAAAATATTTTTAAGATGAATCAGCCAAATTTTGCGGCCACACACCCATTTTTGGTTTGTTATCGGCATAATTTCTACTGATTGTATGGGCGGTGGTAAATGGCGGACAAGCTTTGGCGGTGGTAAATGGCACTTTTGCCCTGCCAGTGATCGCTCCTTGCCCAATTGGAGCGCTACCGCCCGACTGCCTGCTATAACATTGAGATGGTTAAAGGGTTGAGGGACTGTGGTTGTTCGGGCTTGCCATTCCAAAAGGCCCCGTTGTCGGGTTTCACCATCGGGCTCAGCAATAGAGCAGTTGGCAAGTACCACGACAAAAAAAGCAACATGACACGGGCGTGGCCAGAATTGGAGTTTTGCAGCGCGTGAAAAATGTAGGCACAACGAACCGGTTTTGGGCACGGCAAAAATGGCCAATTGCTTGTAAGTCGGCAGTTGGCCAGTCCAGTTTTGGCCGGATAAACGCCGTTAAAAGGCATTTACTTACGCCATTCTGTTTTTGCCGATCCACAGAATGCCACGCAATTTGTGAGGGTTGGTAGATATCACGAATTAACTCAATTGGTTTACCCCGACCATTTCAGTTGGCAGGTTGGCGACCGGCCGACATACCATCATTTTAATGGCAGCTCTTGCGGCCTTTATTTTCGTGAATGGCCATTGGTCCATATCCCGAAACAAGTGAAAGCAAATGAACCGACTGTTGCTCCTTTGTTGGATTCTCTTTATCGCGGTTTCCGCGCAAGCCCAAGCGTGGGATGACCGGCTGGACAAGCTTACCAGGGTGATCGGCGAAAACAAGCGTGATGCCCGCCATGCGGACGCCCTTAACGAAATGGCAGAATTGCTGCTGGCACGCGATGTGGACAAGGCCATTGACCATGCTGACAAGGCCGCACGTATGGCCGCATTGCTTGACTATGAGGTTGCCGAGGCGCGAGCTTTGGCCAATCTGGGCTATTTGTATGCCATCCATAAAGGCAAGTCTGATCGCGCACTCACTTATTTCACCGATGCCTCGGCCCTTTACCACCAACTGGTTTCGCAAAATAAAGTAGCCAAGAACATCGTCTATGCTTTTGTCACCACCAAACTGATTCCTGCCACCAAGGTGTTGGAGGATCAAGAACGCAGCGGCAACCTTGGCCGCCGGGACAAAAAAGTGCTGAAAGACTATAAAAGCTTACAGGGAGAGTTTGCGGGCCTAATTGCAGAAATTGTTCGGAGCAAAGAGAGCGAGAATCGGAACAAGGACAATAAACTCGACTCGGCCTCGGCCATGCTGGTCTCCAAGAAAACCGAGTTAATGGTAAAGGAAATGGAGATTAAGCGCCGAGAAGCGGAACTGCAAAACAAGAACAAACAGCTTACCTTCAAAAATCGGGAAAAGCAACAGCTCTCCCGCATCAACGCTGAGTTATCCGATGGGCTGACGCGTTCTTCGGACAGTTTGCAACACGTGCTGGATAGTTTGGAGGCTACCGCAAATCACCTCCAGATCACGACCGAGACCCTGCTCCTGCACGAGATGCGCTTGCAGCAGGAGGCATTGGCCAATAGCAAGGCCAATGCCCGCAACGAGCAACTGCAAGAAGAACAGAAACGGCAATGGTGGATCATTGCGGGCGGATCGGGCATTTTTGGCCTAGTGCTGATTTTTTCGCTAGTGCTGTGGCGGCAAGCAAAAATACAGAAAAAACTGCTTGCCAAACTTGAGGCACGAAATGTGGAACTGCGCCACAAAAACAGTGAAATAAGCCTACAGAAGGAGGAGATAGAGTCGCGCAACGAGGACATTATGTTGCAGAAAGAAGAGATCGAGTCCCAACGCGATGAGATCTTGGCAAAAAGTTCCCAGATAACGGCCAGCATCCAGTATGGTCAACGGATCCAAGCAGCCATTTTGCCCGATCCATCCAAGCTGGCCCTACTGGTGCCCGAATCGTTCATCATGTTCATGCCCCGCGATGTGGTCAGTGGTGACTTCTATTGGTTCACCGAGATTCAGGACTATCGCAAACCCGGCTTTGGGGATCGCAATATTGATACCCCCAACTGGGGAGCTCCGGTGATCGGTTGGGGAGCAGCAGGCAACCGGCCACGCAACCTACCCGTTGATAACAGCCATTTGCCCGTCCGAAGTACCAAAATCATCATTGCTGCCATAGATTGCACCGGCCACGGGGTACCAGGCGCATTCATGAGCATGATCGGCAACAAACTGCTGGAAGACATTGTCCATGTGCGGGGGATCAGCTCGCCAGACCAGATCCTGCTAGAACTCCACCGGGGCGTGGTGGGATCGCTGCGGCAGCGCGACACCAACAACCGCGACGGGATGGATGCCACCATCTGCGTGATCGACCGCCAAGCGGGGACCATGGAGTTTGCCGGGGCCATGAACCCCCTCATCTACATTAAAGATGAAGAGCTGTTTGAGATCAAGGGCGACAAAAGATCGGTGGGGGGATATACCAACGCAGATGAGCACATTTTTACCAAACATGTGGTTGATATTTCCAAACCGGGCACTTATTACCTTTTTTCCGATGGGATTGCCGACCAGTTTGGTGGCCCGCAAAAACGCAAGTTCATGCTCAAAAACCTGCGCAACAAACTAGTGGCCATTTCGGACAAACCAATGGCAGAGCAACAAAAGATAATGGAACAGACCATCGAGCAATGGCGCTACAACCACGGTTATACCAAACAAACCGATGACATTCTATTGATCGGTTTTAGGTTGTAACCCCTAATAAACAGCTGATTGGCAAAAAGTTAAAAAATGATTGTTTTAATTCCAAAGTAAGTCATTTACACATTTGAATGTCCGTCTTTTCATCAACCTCTTCTCCAAACCAAATGACTGCAAAACCTTTATAAATGCCAACACCTAAAGATTTCCAATTGTATTTTTTCCACATTCCTGTATTGAGGATCACGTCATTGTGATATTTGCTGCTTTTCCAGCTTTTTAATGCGCCTGCTGCATCTGCATCAAAACCAAATGCACCATAGGCACACTCATAACCAGCACCTTTGTATCCCGTTAATTCTTTTGGTTTTCCCCACATACAAGGCTCAAATGTCTCAGGATCGCTTGCATCATAAGCACAATCGCTCCAGCCATGCGTAAGTTTTTTTACCTTGTTCCCCAGATCGACTACGTGCTTGCGAGCTACAAAAGAAAGTGAACGAGAGAGGGGAATTGGTTTTAATCGTTTTTGTTTTCGATAGGCGTTAATCAAGTTGTATAATCTGCTTTCCTCCGCAGAAAGGCAATGATTATCAATTGCTTTTAAATCTTGTCCTTTTACAAAATGTAAGCTAACAAGCACTATCACCAATGACAAAAGTAGTTTTTTCATTTTACAAGTTTATTTTTACCAAAGAAGCAACCAGTATAGAAAATACCAAAAAAATCGCTACATTACCTGTTTAATCGTCTATTTGTGTACAAAAAGTCATTTTTAGTATTTGCCTTGAGAGTATTTCTCCTGGCGAGCATTTCGTTATATTTGGAGCGTTTGATAAAATCTCCACGCTGATTACTAAAGCTTGAAATGCCTGCATGAGCAGATCCTGCGACACTCCGGCGAGTCTCGGGCTGGCAGACTTGCATGAGCAAGGGGCTGCACGTGTCCTGCGGTGTTGCCTCACCAACCGTCATTGGTGATGATACAGATGATATTTCCCCCTTTTTTGACATCATCGGAAACAAACTGCTGGCGCAAGTGATTTTTATTGCTTGGCCGAGGTTCCTTTTCCCGACGATTAATCAATGGCGGCCAGTACTTCGTAGAACCGCCAAATGTCCCCAAAACTATTGTAGAGCGGTACCGGGGCGATCCTGATCACGTCGGGCTCGCGCCAGTCGGCAATGATGTGGGCTTGGGCCAGTTGGTCGAACAAGGCCCGGCCATTGCCCGCGACCAGTAAAGAAAGTTGGCAGCCCCGGGCCGCTGGATCCGCGGGGGTGAGCACACTGACTTGGTAACGGTCTTGTTCTGAATTGAATTTTCGGACTAAGAACTCGGCAAATCCGGTCAATTGTAGGCTTTTTTGGCGAAGTTTGGCCATGCCCGCCTCGGCAAAAATGGCCAGTGCAGCTTGGTGGACGGCCATGGGCAATACTTGGGCATTGCTCAACTGCCAACCCTCGGCCCCGGGCATGGGGATAAACCCTTTGCGCATCTGGAAACGTTCTTCTTCGCGGTGGCCCCACCAGCCGGCAAAGCGTGGCAAGTCGGGCCGCTGGGCATAGCGCTCGTGGATATAAGCGCCAGCGGCTCCGCCTGGCCCCGAGTTGAGGTATTTGTAGGAACACCATACCGCAAAATCAACGTCCCAATCGTGCAGTTGCAACTCGACATTGCCTGCCGCATGGGCCAGATCAAAGCCTGCCATTGCCCCCACCGCGTGGGCCGCCCGGGTAATGGCCGCAAGGTCAAATGCTTGGCCAGTATAATAATTGACCCCGCCAAACAACACCAAAGCCAATTCCTCGCCCGCTTCTTGGATGGCCTTCTCAATATCTTCGGTGCGCAGGGAGGTTTCGCCAGCCCTAGGAAAGAGCTCAACAATGGCCTCCGCG
>JAYUVL010000243.1:0-5436 GCA_043754075.1 Cytophagales bacterium
TTGGATGGGTTGGGAGGGCAACACTTCAATTCAGATAAAAAGTACCAACCTGATGATGATTTCAGGGCGTGTGTCTCAACTGCTTTTCTAGGTGGGACAGTTCTGCGTTGATGTTGGTGGACGAAAGGGTTTTAAATGCGACCACTTGACCTTCTTTTAGATAAATGAGGGTTGGAAAGTCGCCAACCAAGCCCAATGCACGTGCTCGGTTGTTGGCGTCGATCACCACATTGTTTGTTTGTAGTACATCTTTTGGCACTGTAAACTGAATAATTTTTTTCTGCTTTGCCGACAAGATGTAGGTTATTTCCTTGGGGGACTGATTGCTTTCCATAAACCTTAAAGCCCTACTTTTGCAACCCGAACAACCCTCAAAAGGTATAATGAGGCAATAATGGGTGGTGATCTGAACGGAAAGTTCTTTTTGTATCAAAACAAACATTTCCCCAAGATTTTTATTTGGTTCGCAACTTGCCAAGAATAGTACAAGAACAAGATATTTTTTCATTCGCAATCGAGTTTGTAAAGCGTGAAACTGAGCACATCTTCCTTGTTGTTGGGGTTTTTAAAATGGGCATTAGAAATAATCAGACCGTCTCGCGTGGCCAAGAAGTTCCTGAAATGTTGATGCTCTTTTAACAAAGTTTCGCCCAGATAATTAAAATTTCTGTCGGCAATAATAATTGAGATTGGCTTATCATCAAGATCATTCTTTTGACCAGTGTTTTCGTTGATCATCGCAATTCCGTTCACAAAAATGGAATAATAGACTTGCTGATATGGATCATAAACCAGATTTTGATAACTAGCGATTTCAAAATCATTTTTCTCGCCTTCTTTATCCATCATTTGATTGAAATTCACATACGGGGTCAAGGTAATTGCTTTGGCCTGGTGCTTACTTTTCAGGGAGAAAATGCTGATTTTCCGACTGGGTATGTCATACTGGTAAATCGTGGAAAGCATACCAAAACGGACATTGATGGTGTTCTCCACCAGCGCGAGCCGGGGCCGCCGCGATCCTAGAGGGGCTATTTTTCCCGCGAAGGCGGCTGGAAATTTCAAGTCATATTCCACTACTTTGCCGCTGTGAATGTTGATTGCGGCCACGGTACTAGTGCCCACCGCTTTCAAATCATCTTCTGAAACCGTCTTGGGGACAATTAGGAAACTGTCCCGCATTATAATGGGGGACATGAGGGAGTGGCCAAATTCTTGACCCGGCGTTAGCTCGTCAATATTGGTTTTTTTTAATTGGCGGCCTTCAGCATTAACGAGAAAAAGTTGCCCGGAATTTCTGGGTAAGATGAAAATGGAATCCAGGTTTTTCACATAAAAGTACCGAAGATCCGGCACCCCCTCGGGGCCTTTCTTCGCCAAGCGCACCCGTTTGGCCAGTTGCCGTTTGTCCAGATCATAAAAATCAAGGCTGTGTTGGTTGGCATTGGCCGTAACAAAATAGTGAGCGACTCCATCATCATGGTAAACAGGGTATAAACTGTAGTTCAGGCTCGTCGAGTCAACCGGAATATTGATCACGCCTGCCACTTTTAACCCACACTTTCGCTCTCCCACTTGGTTTTGGAGGTCAAAGAGTTGTTGAGCGTCCATTGGGCTCACCTCGGCAAGATTTAGTTCCCTTGGTTTGGGTTCGCACGCAGCGAGGCCAAGCAGGAGGGCAGCAGTGAATGTGGCGCAAATGTTTTTTACACAAGTCATTTTGTGGTGCTCTTTGGTTGGTTGAGCATAGTCCCCCAATTTTTTAGTGCTATGCTTTGATTTTTCGCACTTTTCAGTTGAATAGCTACTCATGGTAGTGTTAAAAGAGAAAATAATTATTCAGGTAATATTACCTATATTAGACAGGTAATTGATGACCATAAAAACGAGTGATGCCAAGTTGATTTACCTTTTTACTCCAATACCGCCAAAACCTATTTTGGGAAATAAGTTTTGGCGGCCAACTAAATTGAAAATAAATTAATCCCTAGCAGTACAGTTCTTGGCCGGATAAAAACAGTCATATTCAGCCGAATTATACGTTTTATTGATTTGGGGATCCGTGGGGAAAGGGCTCGGGTCTTGGGGCAGGGTCTGTTAAGCCCAAGTATCAAAGCTGGGAACTAGCACTGCGACACCAACACTGAGAGCTAGTGCGAACAACACTCTTTTGGCATAGTTTCGTGGATTTTTCATGAATTTGTTTTTAGTTTTAAAAAGTTACAAATATGTTGACTTGTTCAATACTGAACTGTGATACAAAGATGAGCATATCTTTAGTTAGTTTTTTAGTAATAAATTACTAATTTTCTAGTAACATATTACTGTTTATTATTATCGGCCTTGGCTTTAACCGCTAATTGTAATAATTCTTGCCAGGAACTCACTCCGAGTTTGGCTTTTAGGTGCTCTTTGTGGTTTTTGATCGTGTGCGGGCTGAGGCACAAAATGACCCCAATCGCTTTGTTGCTGGCTATGCCATTGCCCATGATTTGAAATACTTTTTGCTCTTGGAGCGTAAGGGGAATTTGCGAATAGATTTTCATGAAGGATCAGCGTTTAAGTGAGAGTTGAAAATAAGGCCTCCATTGTGAGGCTAGCTATTGGTAATAAGTGGATTGTTAAAGCAAATAAACGAAACAATGCCCACATTCACTAGATAAACGCCCCTATTTGCAGCATTAAATCGTTGTTGATAGCCGCGAACACTGGCCCCACCAAACAAAAACTTGCCCCAATGTGTTAAAACAATGCCCATTTAAACCGTTTGCACTATGCCAGAACTGCCCGAGGTAGAAAGCTACCGCCGTTATTTTGATCAGACTGCGCACCAGCAAATGGTCAAAAAAGCGGAAGTAATAGATGCCAAAGTAGTCAAAATGGCCCCCGAGGTGTTGCAGCAAGCGGTAGAGGGGCGGGTGCTGGGCCAGTCCGATCGCATCGGGAAATACATGTTCGTGCATTTGGGTGGGGGCGGGGTGTTGATGCTCTATTTCGGGATGACCGGGTCACTTGAGTACGTGGCCGATCAAGCCGAGCTGCCCCGGTTTACGCGGGTGCGTTTCTGGTTGGCCAATGGTTTAGTTTGGCTTTTGTCGAACCCCGCAAATTTGGCCGGATTGAGCTTGGGGCCAGTGTGGCCGAGTTCCAGCAGGGCAAAGCCCTTTCCACCGACGCGCTCACGATTTCGTTGGCAAAATGGTGGTGCCGTGCTCTCCAAGCATATTTGCGGTTAGTTTGACCTTAGTTCCCTGTATCACTAAAACCGATCATCGGAGCTTTCAATCTCTCGGTTTTGCGCAAGCCAAAAACGCGCAACTCACTCTTTGACATAACTTTTTTCACCCGCTAATACCTTGAACGGCAATCGGTTTTCGGGTGGTGGCAAAGGACAGCTAAACTCATCGGTGTAAGCGCAGTAGGGATTGTAGGTCATATTGAAATCGATGGTCACTTGGTTGGCCCGGACATCGGCCAAATTTATATCCAAATAACGGCCCATTCCGTAGGTTTCAGCGCCATTGGAGGCATCGGCAAATGGCAGAAAAAGTTGATTTTTCTCCTGATCAGCTTCTTGGTATTTGAAAAGCGTCAATTTCACCGATTGCCCATTGAGCTTGAACTTAATGTGGGCATAACGACGCATGGGCCGGGTCTCCTCGGTATTGGTGGGGATGGCCAAGTCCAGCGTATCATTGAGCGGGATAAGTTCAGCATTGATCCGATAGGCCGGTTCGGGGGCGAAATACGCTAAGCCAAGGAAACTACCCCGCTTTTTTTCTGGAATTGGAGAACTTTCATCGGTGCGGAACTGGGCATTTTTGTCGGCCCGAAATTTATTGATTTCATCCAAGTATTTGTTGCTCACTTGGATGTCACTGAACGAATAAAAAATAATCAATAGCACCACCACCGTGATGCCCGAAAAAAGCAGGTAATTAGGTTTTACGGCCATTCTGACTTAAAGTTTTCATTTTCACCCCCCTAAATTAAGTCAATTTATTGATTTAAAGGCTGTTCGCTCGCCACCTTTCTATTTGGGCACTTGCTTGCGGGTAAGGTCCATGAGCATACTAGGGGCGAGCCGTTGCATAAACAAGGAAAGGTGTTCTTTGCTGAACTTTCGGCCCACAAAAGTTTCATATTTGCCCGCGCTGATGGCCGATAGGATCTGCTGGGCTGCTTTTTCAGCCGGATAGCCACCGCCAATATCGGCGCCAACCTGTCCAAATTTTTCACCAGTGGCAGTAAGCGCATTCATTGTAACGTTGGTGCGCACATAACCCGGGCAAATCAACGTCACTTGGATGTTATCGCGCCATACCTCCGCCCGCAAGCAATCAAAAAAGCCGTGCAAGGCGTGTTTGGCGGCCGCATACGCCGAGCGCATGGGAGTGCCGATCTTCCCCATTACACTACTGATGACCACAAAATGGCCCGATTTGCGTTGCTTGAAGTGGGGCAGAATGGCATTGGTGAGGGCCACGTAGCTAAAATAATCCACTTCCATGACTTTGCGGTGAATGTCCAGGCCGGTTTCAGCCACCCAAGATCGCTGGCTGATCCCACCATTATGGATCAAAATATCCACCTGCCCAAAAGCCTGGATGGCTTCAGCGGTTTTGTCGGCAAAGGTGTCCATCTGCATCAAATCCAAGGGCAGCACATAGCTGTTTGCCGGGTTGGACTGCTGTTTGACCCGCTCGAGTTCTTCGCGGCGGCGGGCGGAAAGAATTACTTTGGCGCCCTGCTGGGCAAAAGCATAGACCAAGGCTTCGCCGATACCGGAAGAAGCCCCGGTGATCCAAACGGTCTTATTGGTAAAAAAAGTCATGCTACAAAGATGAATTGAAGAATAATTGACCCTGCCCAACTGGTATTGGGCAGGGTCAATAAAATAAATGAAGATTTACAGTGCCGGGTCTGGCGGGGTATTCGGATTGTTGTCGCGCTCAGTGAACGGGTACGGGTAAAAGTTGCGGTTTCGTTCGCTGCCGGGTGCGCCGGGGCCGGGCCGGTTGAAACGGCGGCTGTCGTCCAATCGCAAGCCGCTCAAGTACAGTTCAATACAACGATTGCGATAGATTTCTTCCAAAATGGTCGCTTGATTGAACAGCGTGTTGTTGGCGGGCAGACTGGCTCCCAAGCCCCAAATGTCTTGGGCTGGGGTCTTGGTCAGGATCCGGTTGATCTCGGTCGCGGCATCGGTCAACCGGTTTTGTCGGGCGAATACTTCCGCCCGGATCAGAATGATTTCGCCCGGCAAATACAACGGGATGGGGTCTTCATCAGCCTTGAAAAAACCCCGCCCACGCGGGGGGACAGTGGCGGTGAGGTAGAACGGCACCCGCTGGTCGCCCGAGGTAGGGGCCAAATTGGCGGACAGGCCAAAGTTGGTTTGGGCCTCGTGCACGTTGTTGGTCACAAACGAGCTGC
>JAYUVL010000244.1:0-10910 GCA_043754075.1 Cytophagales bacterium
GTGTTGGGGTTGTTGGGCGATAAAATCTCAATAATCAGATCGGGCGCACCGTTGCAGCCTTTGTCATCTATTTTGGCACTGTCACAAATGATGGAAATATCGGGCTGCACTACGGTATAAACGTCCTTGTCGGCCAGCAACGACTTCTTCCGGTTATAAAGTCGCACATCAAGGGGGGCATAAAAAACGTCGCAGGTGTTTTTATCAAAAAAATTTAACAAACACCTTGTCAACTCCCTTGACACCCGTTGATGCTTGGGGGAGGGAGCTGACATTTGGCGAATGTAGCCCTTGAACAGCTCTACTCGCTCCGAAAACTGCCAAGTGAGGTAGTCGGCATAAGAGTACCGTTGGCTGAGGTCGAGGTCTTCGATGGCGGTTATCATTGGGTAGCTGTTTTTAGTCTAAAGCTACAAAAACAAAAGTAAAAATCCAAGCCCATGACTAGCCCGCGAAGCAGCAGCAATGCCGTCACGCAAGAATGGTGCGCGCGCCACTCAGTAATCCAGCCCAAACAAAGCAAGAAAAAATAGCCATTGTTTCATCGGGTATTCATTTGGAAAGCGAGCAATTGCCCGCCAAATCCCCCCTAAATCTCATTGCGGTGGGCCTAAATGCAGGGCGAAACGGCCCACCTCTAGGCCAAGCGAAATTCCACGTTTAGCTGGCGCAACTGGCGCAACAACTCGTTGCCCGGGTTGACTTTGTAGCGCCGGGACACGGTATCAATGTCAATCTTTTCTGCCCGATCAAACAAATTGATGCGCAACTCGCAATTGCCGCTGTTGGCTTGGATCAGTTGCTGGAGGGCATTGAGCAGGGCGGCATCGATCCGCTGGACGTCGATTTTGATTTCCAGTTTTTTTGCCATTTTATCGCGAATATCACCCAAGAGCTGGATCTGGCTCACTTTCAGCTCCCAAGTGCCCACTTGCCCGTAGCGCTCCTGCACCCGCCCGCGCACATACACATACTGGCCCACGGCCAAAAAGTGCTGGTTTTTCAAGTAATCCTCGCCAAACAGGGCCAACTCGAGCGAGCCATTGTAATCCTCGATCCCAAACAAGGCAAAGGGTTTGCCCGTTTTGGAAGTGCGCGCCTGTACTTGGGTGACAATGCCCGCCACTTTGATTTCTTGGCCCTTGTAGTTTTCAATTTCGGTGACGGAACAAGTGCAGAAGCCCTCAATCTCGGCTTTGAATTGGTCCAGCGGGTGGCCCGAAAGGTAGAATCCCACCACTTCCTTCTCAAATTTGAGCTTGATCAGGTCGCTCCAAGGCTCGCAGGGCGGAAAGCGCGGTTTGTTGACCGCCCCACCGCCCAACCCACCAAAGAGCGATACTTGGGTAGATAATTTTTCGGCTTGGGCGGCAGCGCCATATTTGATGATTTTCTCTAGTCCGCTGATTTCGCCCTCGGGGGCAGCGAAGTATTGGGCCCGGTGAAATTCAGTAAAACTGTCGAACCCACCCGCGTAGGCCAAGCTTTCAAACGTCTTTTTGTTGACCGTGCGCAGGTTGAGCCGCTCGGCAAAATCCCAAATGCTCTTGAACGGCCCACCCTTGTCGCGCTCGCTCATGATGCTTTCCACGGCTGCATCGCCGGTGCCTTTGACGGCAGCCAGCCCAAAGCGGATTTGCCCACGCTTGTTCACCCCAAAAGCCTGCTCCGATTCGTTCACATCGGGGCCCAGCACACTGAGGCCCATTCGGCGGGTTTCTTCCATAAAAAAGCTGATTTTCTCAATATCGCCCATCGAGTGGGTCATCACGGCGGCCATGTATTCAGCAGGATAATTGGCCTTCAAATAGCCGGTTTGGTAGGCCACCACCGAGTAAGCCGCCGAATGGGATCGGTTGAACCCGTACTCGGCAAATTTTTCCATCACCCCAAAAGTTTCGGTCGATTTAGTTTCAGGAATCTGGTGGATTTTTTTGGCTCCAGCCACAAACTTTTCCTTTTCCTTGGCCATTTTTTCCTTGTCTTTTTTACCCATGGCCCGGCGCAGCAAATCGGCACCGCCCAATGAATACCCAGCCAGCACTTGGGCCGTTTGCATGATCTGCTCTTGGTACACCATGATCCCGTAGGTGTAGCCCAAGATCGGTTCCAAGAGCGGGTGGGGAAATTCCACCTTTTCGCGCCCGTGCTTCCGGCTGATGTAGTTGGGAATAAACTGCATGGGGCCCGGCCGGTAGAGCGCGTTCATGGCAATCAGGTCTTCGATATTGGTCGGTTTTAGGTCTTTGAGGTACATCCGCATTCCCTCCGATTCAAACTGGAACGTACCCACCGTTTCGCCCTTTTGGTAAAGTTCGAAGGTTTTGGCATCGTCAATTGGGATGGTGTCAATATCAATGTTAACACCGTGGTTTTTCCTGATCAATTTGAGGGCATCTTGGATGATGGTGAGCGTTTTGAGGCCCAAGAAGTCCATTTTCAGCATCCCCGCGTCTTCGATCACTTTGCCGTCAAACTGGGTGACCAACAATTCGGCATCTTTGGCCACACAAACGGGGATGTAGTCGGTCAAATCGGCCGGGGCGATGATCACGCCCGCCGCGTGGATCCCGGTGTTGCGCACCGAACCTTCCAAAATCTCGGCCGATTTGAGGATTTCGGCCCGCAAGTCATTGCCTTTGCGGATCTGGGCCAGTTCGGGCACTTCTTCATACGCCTTGGCCAGCGTGGTGCCGGGCTTTTCGGGAATCAGCTTGGTGAGCAGGTTGGTTTCATCGAGCGGGAAATCCAGCACCCGGCCCACATCTTTGACCGACATCTTGGCGGCCATCGAGCCGTAGGTGACGATCTGGGCCACTTGGTTTTTGCCATATTTATCGACCACATAATCGATCACCCGCTGCCGCCCCACATCGTCAAAATCCACGTCAATATCGGGCATACTCACCCGCTCAGGGTTCAAGAACCGCTCAAAAAGCAGTTTGTACTTGATCGGGTCAATGTTGGTAATGCCGGTGCAGTAGGCCACTACCGAGCCGGCCGCCGAACCGCGCCCCGGGCCCACAGCCACGCCCAAGTTGCGGGCTGCCGCAATGAAATCCTGCACAATGAGGAAATAACCGGGGAAGCCCATTTTTTGGATAATTTCCAGTTCGAAATTCAGCCGCTCCTCGATCTCGGCATCGATGCTGCCATAGTGCCGCTTGGCCCCCAAAAAAGCCAAGTGTTTCAAATAAGCGTCTTGGTCGGCAAAATCGGCGGGCAACGGAAAATTGGGCAGCAGGATGTCGCGTTTCAGTTTCAATTTCTCGACCTTTTCCACTATATCGTTGGTGTTGTCAATGGCTTGGGGCACATCGGCAAACAACTGGTTCATCTGGGCTTGGGTCTTGAAGAAAAATTGATTGTTGGGGAACCCAAAGCGGAAGCCTTTGCCGTCGCCCACGGGGGTGGCCCGCTTCTCGCCAGTGTTGATGCACAACAGGATGTCGTGCGGGGCGGCGTCTTTTTCGTCAATGTAGTGGCTGTCATTGGTGGCAATCACTTTCAGGTTGTATTTTTTGGCAAAGCCCAGCAGGGTTTGGTTCACATCTTCCTGGCTGATGCCCGTGCCGTCGATGTTGGGCAGGTTGTGGCGTTGCAGCTCAATGTAATAATCTTCGCCAAAAAGCCCGATCCACCACTGGAGCAGTTTTTCGGCCACTCCGGCCCCTTGGTGGATGATGGCCTGCGGCACCTCGGCCCCGATGCAGCACGAAGTAGCGATCAGCCCGTGGTGGTACTTGGCCAGCAGTTCCTTGTCAATGCGCGGGTACTTGCTGTACAGCCCCTCGATGAACCCGAGCGAGCACAATTTGGACAAGTTTTGGTAGCCTTGGGCATTTTTGGCCAGCAGCAGTTGGTGAAAGCGCTGATCGCGGATTCCCTTGCTGAACTCCTTGCGGTGGCGGTCGGCCACCATGTAAAATTCACAGCCCACGATCGGCTTCACCCCCTGCTTATCGGCCTCGGCCACAAATTTGAACGCCCCGAACATATTGCCGTGGTCGGTCAGGGCCACGGCCTTCATGCCATCGGCGGCGGCCTTTTTCATCATGCCGCTGATGCTGGCCGCCCCGTCGAGCAGGGAGAACTGGGTGTGGCAATGGAGGTGGGAGAATGAGTGCATGGGTTTGGGTTTTAGGCAAAGATAAACCCAAAACCGTTGAGTTGACCAAACACTGCTTGACGTTGAACGAGGCGACGCCCGCTCGCCAGCGATTGGCAGCCCGTGGGGCCCGTGGCAGCCCAAAACTGGGCTGGGCCACCCATTCATTTGTCAAAGTTCGGGGCTTGGCTTAAGTTTGCTCTTGCAATAATGCCAACTGGAAGCCAAAATGAAACATCTCGTACTTTTCTTGTTCCTGTTCATGTGCGCGTTTGGCTGTTCGCCCGGCGGAGATGGGGGCACGGGCCAAGCCAAGCCCACCAAAAGTGGCCCAGTGGCGCCCCCCGCCAAGCCAAAGTTCCCCGAACTGGACAACCAGAACGTAGTGGCCGAACTGACCCGCTACGGCCAAGCCAACCCCCAGACCATCGTACTGATTTCCACCCGATTGGGCAACATCAAAATCAAGTTGCACGAAGAGGTTCCCTTGCACCGGGCCAATTTTATCCGTTTGATCAAAATGGGATATTACGAAAAAACTGAATTTTTCCGGGTGATCAAGGGCTTCATTGTGCAGGGTGGTGGCACCCAAAGCCGTGGGATGGAGATTGGCAATTATACCATCCCGGCCGAATTGTCGCCCAAGTACTTGCACGTGCGAGGGGCAGTGGCCATGGCCCGCGAATATGAAAAAAACCCCGAGAAACGTTCGGCCTCGCACGATTTTTACATTGTCCAAGGCACAAAGATTGCCCCGGGCGAACTAGATGCTTTTGCTGAACAGCAACAGGTCAAGATTCTGCCTGAACAACGACGGGCCTACGCCCAAGTAGCTGGTGCGCCTCATTTGGATCGCGAGCACACCGTATTTGGCCAAGTGCTGGAAGGCATGGATGTGGTCGATAAAATTGCTAACTTAAAAACTGATAAAGGGTTTTGGCCATTGGAAAGTGTCTTTCTGTCGGTGAAGGTGCTGAATTAAGTTATGGATATGCGAAAGATATTTTACGGCTGGTGGGTGCTGTTGGCCGCTTTTTTCCTATTGACCGTAGTGACCATGGGGGTGAATGCCCTGCCACTGCTCAACACCAAGCTCAAAGATGTTTTTGGGTGGAGCCACTCGGATCTGACGGCCGGGCCGTCGCTGCTATATTTCATTGTGGCCCTGATCTCGCCGGTGGCCGGCTGGCTGGTTGACCGCTTCGGGCCGCGCATCATGATGTTGGTCGGGGCAATGTTTATGGCCTTGGCCATGTTGGCCTACACGCGCATCAGTGACCCGCTCCACCTCAAACTGGTCTATGGCCTATGTGCCGTCTCCATCACCTCGGGCGGGGTCATTGCCGGGGCCACGTTGCTGTCCCGCTGGTTTGTTCATTATCGGGGCCGAGCCGTGGGGATTTACTTGGTTGGCTCGAGCTTGGGCGGCGTATTCCTGCCCCAACTGGTGAGCTATTTGGTAGCCACCAGTGGCTGGCAAGCGGCGGCACTGGGCCTGGCCGCCTGTGCGGTGGGGCTGGCCATTGTGCCCCTGCTCCTGATCCGCAATTGGCCCCAAGCCTTGGGCCTCATGCCCGACGGGGGCGCAACGTTGGCCGGCTCCGGATCCCAAGCCCCGGACAATCCCAGCCCGGACGCTGATTTGCGATTGATCGATGCCCTGAGCGACTTGAATTTCTACTTGGTGCTCTTCGTCACTGCGGCCGTCTTCTTTTGCATTACGGGTGTGGTGCAAAACTTCGCCCTGTTCATGAAAGATCTCCATATTGGCATCCAAGAATCGGCCAATGTATTCAGTTTGTTCTTTCTGTTCAGCATCGGGGGTAAGCTCCTTTTTGGTTATTTGAGTGATCTGTTTGACAAAAAATACATTCTATTGGCTGCGTGCCTCAACATGGCTTTGGGGGCCTACCTCATGCGGCTTATTCCTGGCAATGCGGGCGTTTTGCTCTATGTCTTTGCAGTAGTATATGGCTTGGGCTACAGCGGGGCTTTTACGATGGTGCAACTGATCGTGGCCGAATATTACAGCGGCAAATCGTTTGGCAAAATTATTGGCATTATCACCACGGTCGACACCATGGCCGGGAGCTACGGCATCAGTCAACTGGCTGCCCTGCGCGAACAGCACGGCAACTACCTCCAAGGCATCAACTTGATGGTGGGCATCAGCTTGGCCGCCGTGGTGTGTACACTGCTGATCCGTCGGCCAAGCCAACCGGTGAGAGCAGCCACCAGCTAAATGACCATCCGACAGGTAGTCGGATGGTCAGATGATCAACGGCAATGGCGTTATTTGGGCAATTTAAATTTCAGGGTCACTTCCCCGGTTTCCTGGTTGACTTCCACTTTTTGATCTTGGGCGGCGAGTTCTTTTCCCGTCATCATTTTGAACAGGCCCGCGATAAAGCCCAGCCCATTGTTCATCACCAGTTCCATCTCGGCCATTTGGGGCGCCGGTTGGCCGGGCGTGGGCCGGGTGGGGGCATTGGTTGGCTCGGGCACCTCCACAAAGGAATCCCCGGCTGGTTCGGGCTCTGGTTCGGCAGCCGATTCAATGGGCATCTGATCCGCAGGATCTTCGGTGGGATCCTCGCTCCACGTGGGGACAAACCCATCGGTTGGGCTTTCGGGCAGGGTTGCGTCCAGCAGTTCGCCCATGACGCTCTGCAATTGCTGCAAAAACTGGGCGCGGCCCTCCGCCGAAAAATCCACCTCGTCGGTGGCGCTGCCTTCGCTCAATACGCCATCAAACATGGCTTGCTTGAGGGACAGCCCGGTGTTGATCCGCTCCTCGATGGAGTTTCGGGTGATCAGGTTGATCACCGTCAAGTGGCTGGACTGCTGTCCAATGCGGTCAATCCGTCCGATGCGCTGGTTCTTCTTGGCGGGGTTCCATGGCAGTTCAAAATTGATGACGGTATCGGCCACTTGCAAGTTTAAGCCGCTCCCGCCCGCTTCGGTGGACAAAAACACCTTGCAGGCCGGGTTTTGTTCAAATTCTTGGATGAGCTCGTCGCGGTTCTTGACCGCCACCTTGCTGCTCAGTTCCACAAAACCGATGTTGTGGTCGCGGAGCAATTTGCCAATAACGGCGTTCATGCGGATCCACTCCGAAAAAATGATGATTTTTCGCGTCGTGTTGGGCAAGTCCAACTGCTCCAGCAAGATGTGGTTCAACTCGTGGATCTTGGGCGAAATATTGGTCTCGGGGTCGATCAAGTGGGTCGAGTCGCACACCATCCGCATCTTGGCCAAGAGCAACATCAGCTTTTGCATATCAAAAGCAGTAATAAATTTTTTGGCCAAAATGCCGGCAATGCCCCGGGCAAAATCGGCGTGGTACATTTGCTGCTGGGGGTGCATTTCCACCGGAATGTTCAGCTCGGTGAGCTGGGGCAACTGCTGCACCACTTCACGTTTCTCGCGGCGGATCAGAAGGGAGCGCAGCCGCTCGTGCAAACCGTTGAGGTTGTAATAGCCCATGATTTTATTGGGCTGCTTTTCGTCAAAAAAACAATGTTGGTACGAAAATTCCCACAGGGGCGAAAGAAAATAGGGATCAATAAAATCTACTATCGAGTATAAATCGGTCAAGCGGTTCTCGATGGGCGTGCCCGTGATTACCAACGCGTGCTTGCGGTGGATCGACTTGAGGGCCGAGGCGGTGAGAGTGGTGAAATTTTTGATGCGCTGGGCTTCATCGGCGATCAAAAAATCGGGCGGGGTGCGGTTGATCAAAGCCACATCGCGCAGCATGGTTTCGTAATTGACAATCAAAAAATAACTGGTAGCGGTGGCATATTGCTTTTCCCGTTCTTTTTGCGGCCCCTCGATCACCGTGGCCGTTTCGTGCGAAAACTTTTCAATCTCCCGCTTCCATTGGTCTTTGAGCGAAGCCGGGCAAACGACCAAGGCGCGGTGGAAGCCAAATAGGTTTTTCTTCATCACGGCCGTACCGATGGCCTGAAGGGTCTTGCCCAGGCCCATCTCGTCGCCAATGATACTGGCCTCGCGGAAAGTGGCAAATTGGATGCCTTCCCGCTGATAGGTGAACGGGGGGACTTTGAGCAGCCCAAAATCCAACGGCTGTTTGTCGCGCATCTGCGCCAGCTCGCGCCGGTTGAATGCCCGCTCTACTTTGTTCATCACTTCGGGGCGCACCAAGATCTGCTTGTGTGGGGCCGCTTCGCGCAGAAAGTCGACAAACTCATAGATCCGTTCTTTGGGGAACACCCGGTCGACATTGAAATACCGATCTAGCAAGCCTTGAATCTCCGGGCTGATGTTGTTGGGGCAGTGGACGGTGATTTTGTAACCATTTAACGGATCGGTGTAAACTTCGACGAAGGGATACTCATCTTGAAAACTGCCTTTGGCTATTTTTTTGACCTGTGGGTGCTGGAAAGCAAACATCAGGTGCTTGCAAGTCCCCAACTTGTTGGTTTGGAAATCGGGGCAGGAACAGTAGCCTGTCTGCCGTTTGAAATCGCGAAACGTCAATTTGTACGATTTGCCCACCTCGTTGACCAGTTTGTGCTCGCCGTGGACGTTGCCCGCAAACTCCAACCGGTACTTGGCCTCGCCCGCCTTTTCGCGGCGCTCGGCGAGCACTCGCTTGATCATGCCCTCGCGGGTGTATTTTTTGCCGGCAGCGGGCCGCTTGTCATTCACCCGGCTCAACTCCTCGACCAATTGCATCAGGCAGGCCACCGAGGGCGAATCCCAAGACTGCGATTTGTTGCTGGCTGTTTTATCAACCCGATCCTCGACTTCGTTTAGCTGGACTTTGACCACAATGTCGGCAAAGTCATCGTTCACCACAAACTCAAACACATTTTTGGATTGGGACAACAAGCGCACCATCCCGTTGACAAACAGGGCGTGGCCCTGCCGAAATACGAGGTCGGACACTTTGCCGTTTTGGCGGAGCTTGTGCAGGTGTTTTTTGACAAGTGCGATCATGTGGAATGGATATTGACAAATAAAATAATTTGCCCAGTTGGTAAACTTGGGCAAACAAATATATCCATTCTGCTTAAAAGGCTACTGTTCCATTCTATATTTGCCAAAAAATATTTGTTGATCCACCAGTTGAATCTCACAAGTAAGATCAAGCGCCGATCAAAGTGAGAACAATTCCCATCAACTTGCTCGCACAATTTGCTCCTGGGCTTTCAACTGGGCTTGTAGGGCTTTGTCGAACAGTGTCTGATAGACAAAAGCGAACTCGCGGCCCCAAAAAATTTCGTTGTGCTTGCCCCGTTCGCGGGCCACGGCCGTGATCTCGCTGGGTCGGTAGCCGGCCCGTTGCAAAGACTCATAGACGTGGATCAGGTTGCGCCGCATATAAACACTCTCGGTGTGGCTGCCCACCATGCACACGTGCATGGGGCCGGGCTTGGGCTGCTGGGCCACCCAATCATACAATTGGGGATTGAACCAAAAAGCGGGAGAAAAGGCCCCAATCTTGGCAAACTTATCGGCATGCTTGATACCTGCATACAGGGCGATCAGCCCCCCCATGGAACTACCCAAGAGGGCATTGAACGCCCGACCCGGCAGAGTGCGGAAATGGGCATCGATAAATGGCTTGAGGGTGTAGGCCAAAAAATCGGCATATTGGTCACCTTCGCCACCGCCCATGCGCGTCCGCGCCCACGCGGCATATTCGTTGATGCGGTGCTCGGCCCCATTGTCAATGCCGACCACGATCGCCCCGTAGTTGCCCCGGCGGTGCAGGCGGTTGAGCGTTTTGTCCACCCGCCACTCGCCCGAGTGCGCTATGTGCGCATCGAACAGGTTTTGACCGTCTTGCATGTAAAGAACGGGATAGTGCTTGGTGGCTAGGTCATAATCGGGGGGCAGATAGACCCAAATCCGGCGGTGGCGGTTCAACTGGGGAATGAAAAAATCGTGGCTTATCCGGAAAACATTGGGCGAAGCCGTGCCCGAAGAATGTGCGTGGTACATCCAAAAGCGGATTGGTTGAGTCTTTCCAACCACACTGCTGGGGGGTTTAGTTCCCCGCCCAAGGTTGGGTCTTGGTCAAGCCGTCGTCCGTTTGGCAGCGGTATGCCTTGCCCAATTGGAAAAAAGGGGCGAACTTACCCACAGTTTAAACCTACACTAGCATGGTAAATTATCGGTTGGCTACCCCCCAAGACGCAGCGGCCATTGCGGCCCTCCACACCGAGAGCTGGCGACAGAATTACCGGGGGATCTGGAGCGATGCTTATCTGGACACCGACGTTTTCCGAGACCGAGCGGCGGTTTGGCAAGCCCGGCTCACCCAGCCCGCTGCGGCCCAGTATGTGGTGGTGGCAGAGCAGGATGGCCAATTGGTCGGGTTTGTCTGCGCCTTTTTCGCCGAAAGTCCCGTTTTTGGCACCCTCATCGACAACTTGCACGTGGCCCCGGCAACGAAAGGCCGGGGAGTAGGCACCGAACTGATGAAATGGGTGGCCCGGCAAGCCGACCTGCGCGAGCCGGATGCGAAGTTTTACTTGTGGGTATTGGAGCAGAACCACCCAGCCCGAATATTTTATGATCATTTGGGGGCCACCAACCATGAAACCGTTTGGAACGCCGACCCTGACGGCCAAAGTTCGCCCAAGTGCCGCTGCTCGTGGGCGAGTGCCCAGGCATTCTTGGCTCAATCGGCTGATCATCCCCATAGGAACTGTCAATAAATAAGATTCATAATTTAGGAGAAATTGTATAGTTCCATTCTCCTCTAAAGTCATTCCTATTGATGTTTAATTCTTTCATTTGTTCATCTGTTATTTTTATTCCTTTATTA
>JAYUVL010000245.1:0-4391 GCA_043754075.1 Cytophagales bacterium
GTTTCAGTCATCTTTGTTTTTGTTTATAATCGCCTATGACACCCAAATAAACAATCCTATAACCCTCAAAGTCGTTCCGATTCCAAAATGGTGCGATTGAGGGGGTAATAATGGCATTCAATCCCGTGAAGTTGTCTTTTTCAGTTCCTATACAAGGTTGTTGAGCAAAAACGTTACAAAAGTGCTAAAATCAAAACTTTTGTCAAGATGTTTCTTTCGGGCATTAAACACCTAAACAGCTAACCAATTGGCATTGGATCTTGGTTTTAGTGCTCGTGTAGACTTTGGCAAGTCTGGCAAGGTGAAACTACTAGAAAAATTTGCGTATTCGCACGACAGCGCACCAATTTAACATTTATGAAAATTTAAGGCGCGATAGGGTGTTTAAAATTGTCTGTAGATGATTTGTCCTAGTAAAAAGTTCAGTGCATGGCTATCAGCTTGCCGAAGTATCAACGTTATGGCGGGTCCTCAAGGCTGCGCCGGATAGCCAACTTTTTACCGCCGTTCCACCACCAGATGGCAGCAGAACGGCGGCAAAAATTAATTCTTTTGGTAACCCCGGATGATCACCCCTTTGGCTTCAAAGGTGATTTCATCGCTGGGCTTTTTGATGGCCGCCACTTCGTCCTTGGTTTTGCCACCATCTTCGGCATAGTGTTTCAGTTCGGCCACGCTACGGGTCTCTTTTTTGGCGGTGCCTTCAAACACCACGTCTAGGCCCTCGGCCCCAACTTTGGGGACAAAGAAGGCGTAGTCCTTGAATTTAACGGTCATTTTCTGGCCATTGCCCAGATCTACGGTCATCCAGCAGCCTTTTTTCACACAAGTTTTGACAATTTTGCCCTTGATTTTCAAATTGGCCTCTTTCTTCTTTTTCATCAGGGTGGGGATTTCGCTAGCTGCCACGGCGCCGTCCTCGGTGATTTTTTCACCATAGAAAGTAGCCTCGGCATTTTGGGCGAACGACTGGGGGCCAAAGCCAAAAGCGGCTGCCAAGCATACCAGCAACACAACAATTTTTTTCATAGGAATAAAGCGTTTTGTTTTGTAGGCCAAATTTATAGCAAAAACCGGGGCTGAGTTTGGTTCTTGCCAAAAATTAACAGGCTGACCACTGTTCTTTTCCCTCAGTCCAAGTTTTTGGGGCCAGCCAGCCAATTGCCGAAAATTTAACGCAATTTTGCCCTATCTTGTTGAATCTAGGGGCCAGTGCTGCACTTGTGGAATAGGGGCCCGTATTTTTTCAGCAGACAAATGAAAGTGTTAATTAACAGGATTAGAAATCATGAACATTGGCGACCGGGTGCGATTGGTACATTTCAAGCAAGAGGGGATCATCACCAACTTTTTGCCCAGTAATTTGGTGGAGGTAGAGATTGAAGACGGCTTCAAAATGCCGGTGCTGCGCAGCGAATTGGTGACTATTGCCAAAGAAGAAAAGATGGTGTTCAATCCCAAAAAGAAAGCGGAAGAGCGCACCATGCAATCGACAGTGACGGCCGAAAGTGGCTTTTACTTGGCTTTTTTGCCCATCAATGACAAGCAGTTATCGCTCTATTTGATCAATAATACCGACATTGAGGTGCTGTTCACCCTCGGTGAAATCAAGGACAGCAATTACGCCGGCCTGAGTGCAGGGCACTTGGCCAAGCGCAGTATGCAAAAAGTCCACGAGGCCAATTTGGATCGGTTTGACAAATGGCTGCCCCTGCTGGTGCAGGCATTGTACTTCCGGTCTGGTTTTGCCACCCTCAAGGAACCGCTCACCCGTAAGTTGACCTTCGTGGCGGGCTCCTTTTTCAAGAGCAAGCGGCCCGCCCCAGTCCTTGACAAAGAGGCATACTTGTTTCAGATCGATCAAAAAATCACAGCCATTGATCCAGAAAAGCTCAAAGAAAGCATGACCGAGCGGTTACCGCCAGTCCCCGAGACGCCAAAGGTGGTGGTGCTTCCTCCTCGCCAAAAGCAGTTGGAAGTGGATCTGCACATTGAGCACCTGACTGAGCAGGCTGCCAGCCTGAACGCTGGCCAGATGCTGGAATTGCAATTGGCCGTCTTTGATAAAAAAATTGATGCGGCGATTTTGGCCAATGTTGACGAAGTGACGTTCATCCACGGTGTGGGCAACGGCACGCTGCGCAACGAAATCCAGAAACGCTTGAGCAAGCACCCCCACGTCCAGTTTTTCCAAGATGCCAAAAAGGAGCGCTTTGGATACGGGGCTACCATGGCCAAATTAAAATAAAACTGGGCAGCCCGTATGACACCCACTCTCCTTGCCATCGAATCCTCGTGTGACGAAACCTCGGCGGCCGTGATCCGTTCGGGCCGTGTGCTGAGCAACGTAGTGGCCAACCAAGATGTGCACTTGCGGTACGGCGGCGTAGTGCCTGAACTGGCATCGCGGGCCCACCAGCAGCACATCGTGCCAGTGGTGGCGCAGGCCCTGCAAGCGGCCGGCGTGGCCAAGGCCGAGCTTCAGGCGGTGGCTTTCACTAGGGGGCCCGGCCTGCTGGGCTCGTTGCTCGTGGGTGCTTCCTTTGCCAAGGCCTTGGGCTTGGGGCTGGGCTTGCCCTTGATCGAGGTTCAGCACATGATGGCCCACGTATTGGCCCATTTTATTGACGAGCCCCGGCCCCATTTCCCTTTCCTGTGCCTGACCGTGAGCGGGGGGCACACCCAGATCGTGCTGGTGCGCAGCCACTTGGACATGGAAATCATCGGCCAGACCCAAGACGATGCCGTGGGCGAAGCTTTCGACAAAACGGCCAAATTGCTGGGTTTGCCCTATCCGGGCGGGCCACTCATTGACCAATACGCCCAACAAGGCAATCCAACCGCGTTCACTTTCCCCGAGGTAAGCACGCCCGGCCTCAACTTTTCGTTCAGCGGGCTCAAAACTGCTTTCCTGTATTTTGTGCAAGAACAGGTCAAAAAATCACCTCATTTTGTCCAAGAAAACTTGGCGGACATTTGTGCGAGCATTCAATACACGCTGGTCAAGGTGCTGCTCAACAAATTGCGCCGGGCCGCCCAGGAGCAGCAAATCCGGGAAATTGCCATTGCGGGCGGGGTGTCGGCCAACAGTGGCTTGCGGGCTGCCCTGCACCAGATGGCCGAGCGGGAAGGTTGGCAAGTCTACGTGCCAGCCTTTCAGTATTGTACCGACAACGCGGCCATGATCGCCATGGCGGCGCACTATAAATTTCTGGCGGGCCAGTTTACTTCCCAGGAAGTCAGCCCCCTGCCCCGAATGGCCTTTTGATTTTACTGCTTTTATTGACGACTCATGCAACACAAATCTTTGGTTCTGTCGGCCCTGCTCTTTGCCATGGCCATTCTGTACAGCTTCACTCAACCGACCGCCCAAGACGATGAAACCAGTGAACTGGCCCTCTTGATGCGCCAGATGTACACCGAATCGGAACAGATCAGAACGGCCATCTTGGAGAAAAAACTGCCCGCCGATTTTCGGGAAAAGTTCAAGGCCATTCATACTGCCACTCCCACCGATGCAGGCGTGCGCGACCCGAATTTCGCCCTGCTGAGCAATGCCTTCCTCAAGCAGATGGACCAGGTGTATATGGGCAAAAATCAGGTGGAAAATTTCAATAAAATGGTCAACGGGTGCATTGCTTGCCACTCGAGCTACTGCCCCGGCCCGATCAAGCGGATCCAAAAGTTGACTATCCCAAAAAAACGCTAAGTGAACCGCCCCCCACTGGGAGCGGTTCACTTAGTGATTGAACAACCGGCGGTAATGCGGGCCTGACACGATGAGCAAATCTAGCGCCGCCAAGCTAACTTTATGGCAGGTGCGAAATGCGCCAGGATGCTTTACTGTGCTAGCGTTTGCGGATTTGCCCCTCCAGATCGTTGATGGCACTATAAATTTTTTCGGCTTCTTTTACAATATCACCGACCACCTTTTGCCCATCAGCTTTGGCACTGTTCAAGGGCTGTTCTTTGCGGTCGGCCAGTGTGTCAAGCAAGTTTTTGAGGGCACCACGATATTTGTCCAAGCGATAGGAGAGCCGGTCGCGGGTGTTGTTGCCTTTGTCTGGTGCATATAACATGCCTACCAGTGCCCCTACCGCAATGCCCGAAATAAACCCCACGATGGTGTTAGTTGCTTTTCCCATGATAATTAAACAATGTAGAAGCTTATCAAAAAAACGAGAGAATGGCATTTCGCCATTTCTATTACAAATATAAACGTTCGGCGACCAAAAAAGTGCCCCAAGGGCCCGGTTTATTTGTTGTCGATTAGGCCCCGGCCACTTTTGCGGATTTTCCCTTCCCCGGTCAACGATTCAGAAATAGAATTGAGCAGCCCGTTCACAAAGTTAAAACTGCGGGGTGTACTATACTCTTTGGACAACTCGATG
>JAYUVL010000246.1:0-4228 GCA_043754075.1 Cytophagales bacterium
TGTCCCACCTAGAAAAGCAGTTGAGACACACGCCCTGAAATCATCATCAGGTTGGTACTTTTTATCTGAATTGAAGTGTTGCCCTCCCAACCCATCCAACTGCGCGGCTTGAGTGCCCGACTCCACTGCCACTATTCATAAAACGGCCCCATCAACGCCCGAAAAGCATCGGAATAAGTGCCGTCGGCTTGCTTGACCACCAGCGTGGCGGTCACCAGTTGATCGGCAGGCGAAGGCAGTGCGGAGCACGGGCCAAAGGTGAGCACGACCCGGTGCGGGCTTTTGGCCGGGGAATCTTGGATCAATAATTTTTCCAATAACCCAAATTGATACTGCCCCGCTTGGGCCGCAAAAATCTCGGCCTCGGGCAGCGGCAGCAGCAGGTAAAAGCGGCCCGTGGGGGCCAGCAGCCTGGCAACGGCCGCCCACAGATCGGCGTACGGCAGGGCGTCGGTATGCCGGGCCAGATTGCGGGCCGGGCCTTTCTCGGATTTCAGGCTGTGGTTAAAAAACGGGGGATTGCTCACAATGGCGGCATATTGGCCTTCGGTGGGCACCTCCATTGCCTGAATGGTCAGCGGCCAAACGGCCACCCGATCCGACCACGGGCTGGCGCGGGCATTTTCCTCAGCCTGAGCGGCAGCGGCGGCATCCATTTCCACTGCGGCCATCAGTGCCCCGGGGTTTTCTTGGGCCACCATCAGCGCCAGCAGTCCCGTGCCCGTCCCGATGTCCAACCCCCGAAAGACCCGGCCCGAGTGGAGCGCTTGCAGTTGGCGGGCCACCCACGCCCCCAACAAACAAGCATCAGAGCTGACTTTCATCGCGCAGCGATCTTGGTGGATGGTGAATTGTTTAAAGCGGAAATAGCTATTTTTGGCCATTCGGGCAGCGTTGGGAGCAGGACAAGGGAATTTAACACCAAATTTGATAACTAATGACGAGGAAAATAGCGATCTATTGCTTTTTATTGGCCCTGACTGGGCTGTGGTCTTGCCGTAGCGCGCCGGAAACCGGTTTTTTCCAACAGGGCAAAGCCAGTTATTACAGCGATAAATTCCACGGGCGCAAAACCGCCAACGGTGAACTTTATGACAAAACCGCCCTGACGGCCGCCCATCCCCATTTGGCCTTTGGTTCGCAGGTGGAAGTGACCCACGCCAAAACCAAAAAAAAGGTGGTTGTCTCCATCAACGATCGCGGGCCGTTTGGTCGGGGGCGGATCATTGACTTATCACGGGCCGCCGCCGAGCAGTTGGGCATCGTGCGCGAGGGTGTGGCCGAAGTCCAAATCAGGCTGGTGGGTAAATAATCTTGTATCTTTGCTCCGTTTTAAATTGATTGATATTTCCGACAAATCATTGTTTTTATTCACCTATAGCTTACCCTATCACGATCCAGTAAACACCATGAAAAAAATTATTTTTGAAAAACCCGGTAAACACAACGACGTGTTACAATGGCAAGAAGTTGAAATTCCCCAACCGCAAGCGGGCGAAGTTCGGATCTCGGTCAAGGCCAGTCCGGTCAACCCTTCGGATGTGGCGTTCATCTTGGGCGGTTATGGCATCAAGCCTCAGTTGCCTTCTGGGGCAGGCTTTGAGGGCAGTGGAGTGGTGGAGGCTGTGGGCGAAGGGGTCACCATTCCCGTGGGGACGCGGGTGAGCTTTACGGGCATTGGCGCTTGGGCCGAGCAGGTAGTGGTATCGGCGCGGGCGGTGATGCCCCTGCCCGAAAACTTGCCCTTTGAAATTGGGGCGCAGGTGTTTGTCAACCCGCTCACGGCGTGGGCCATGCTGCATGAGGCGGGCTTGCAGGCTGGCGACTGGCTGCTGCTCACTGCTGGGGGATCCACTTTTGCCCAACTAGTGGTGCAATTTGCCCACCGCAAAGGCATCCGGACCATTTGCACCGTGCGCCGCGATGATCAAGTGGAGCAACTGAAAGCGCTCGGGGCCACCGAGGTGGTGAACACCGAAAAACATTCCCTGCCCAAATATGTGCGTGAACTGACCGATAAAAAAGGCGTTGCCTGCTGTTTCGACGCCGTAGGGGGCGATCTGGGCGCGCTGGCCCTCCAGTGCCTGGCCTACAAGGGCCAAATGCTGCTCTACGGGATGCTGAGCCTCAAAGATCTGCCAGTGAACAGCGGGCTGATGATTTTCCGATCCACCACCCTGCGGGGCTTCTGGCTCACCGATTGGCTGGCCACGGCCGACAAGCCACTCCGCGCCCAAGCCGCCACCGATGTGCTGTCCATGTTGGCCTCGGGCGAACTGAAAGTGACCGTGGATGCCACGTATCCACTGGCAAAAGCAGTGGAGGCCGTCACCCACGCCGAGACGCCCGGCCGCACGGGCAAGATATTGATTGTGAACAACTAGTAAAAGTTCAGCCCTCATTTGGGCAAGGAAAACCGCTACCGAGTGACTTGATTTTTCAAAGCACCCGGTAGCGGTTTAAGGTTGACGCTTCTGCTTGGTTCTACCCCTCCCCTATTTTAGGCCCATCCGATCCATGATGAACGCATACTGGAAAGCTTCGTCTTTGAGATAGTCGAACCGGCCCGAGGCCCCACCATGGCCCGCCCCCATGTTGGTTTTGAGCAGGATGATGTTTTGGTCGGTTTTCAGCGCACGCAATTTGGCCACCCATTTGGCCGGTTCGTGAAAGAGTACTTGGCTGTCGTTGATACCGGCCGTGGCCAGAATGTTGGGATAACTTTTCTTTTGCAGATTGTCATACGGCGAATACGTCATCATGTAGTCATAAGCCGCTTTTTCATTGGGATTGCCCCATTCTTCATACTCGCCCACCGTGAGTGGGAGCGACGTATCCAGCATGGTGTTGATCACATCGACGAAGGGCACTTCGGCCACCACCACCTTGAACAGATCGGGGCGCAAGTTGACCACCGCACCCATGAGCAAACCACCGGCACTGCCGCCACTGATGGCCAGCTTTTCGGGTGAAGTGTATTTTTCTTTGACCAAAAATTCGGCACAGGCCACAAAATCAGTGAAGGTGTTTTTCTTTTTCATCAATTTGCCATCTTCATACCACTGCTCGCCCATGTCGCTCCCGCCCCGGATGTGGGCCAGGGCATAGACAAAGCCCCGGTTAATGAGGCTGTAAATGTTTCGGTTAAAGTTGGCATCGGTAGAAGACCCATAAGATCCATAGGAATACAAGTAAGCGGGGTTGGTTCCGTCCAACTTCAACCCTTTTTTATAAACCAGCGAAATGGGCACTTCCACCCCATCGGCAGCTTTGGCAAAAAGGCGTTTCACTTCGTAATCGTCGGGATTGAAACCGCTGGGGATCTCGCTCACTTTCAGCACTTTGCTCTGTGCGGTGGCCATGTCGTATTCATAGGTGGTGGTGGACCGGTTGAGCGAAGTATATACGTAGCGCACTGCATTGGCCCCAAACTCGGGATTGCCGCCGTTATAGACCGAATAGACTGGTTCGGGGAAATTGATCGGGGCAGATTTCCCGGTGGCCAACTCCCGCACCCGCAACTCGAGCAGGCCATTGGTCCGGGCCGATACCACCATGTATTTGTCATACACATCAATGCCCTCAATCCGCACTTTGGGGTCATACGGGATCACATCTTTCCACTTGCCCCGGTCTTCATGGCCTTGGAGGGGGGCTTCCATCACTTTATAATTGAGGTTTTGGCGATCTTTATAGCGGACAAAAAACTTGCCGGGGTGATGATCGATGTAATACTCCGTATCCTTTTGTCGGGGCGAAAACACCTTGAAATCGCCCTTGGGCTGATTGGCATCCAAAATGCGCATTTCGGACGTGGTACTGCTCCCGATGTAGAGCACCAAGAAGGCTTTGCTCTTGGTGCGACCCACATAAATACGGAACAGTTCGTCCTTTTCTTCGTAAACCAACTTGTCCTCCGCAGTGGGCGTGCCCAATACGTGCCGATAAAGCCGGTAGGAGCGCAACGCTTTGTCGGGCATTGTATAGAAAACGGTTTTACTGTCATTGGCAAACGCAAACCCGCTGGTATTTTTGATTACATCGGCCAGTTCCTGCCCGGTGGCCAAATCGCGGAAGTGCAAATCATATTCCACATATGACCCGGTGTAATTGTAGGAATACCCCATGATCGAGTTGGCATTGCTCACTTCCATGTTCCCCAGGCCAAAGTAGGACTTGCCCTCGGCCATTTTATTGCCATCGATCAGCAATTCTTCCGGGGCCTCCA
>JAYUVL010000247.1:0-5060 GCA_043754075.1 Cytophagales bacterium
TTGAAAAAACACCCAAATTTACTTCATCCCCGCAAAACATTCCCCCCAAACAATGACTTTGCCCAAAAAAGACCGCCCGGGCCAACTGGCCGGCGTGGGTGCTTGGCCAAGTAATTGTAGCACAAATCCCGCTTGATTTGGCCATTTTGCTTAATTTTGCCCGTGGATCAGGGCAAGGCGAGGCCGCCCCAAATCACCTGTGAGCCAGTCATGCAACGATTATCAGTCCATTTATGAGTGCCAAACAAATCGACTACCTCAACATCGGCCTCATGCTGCTCACCACGGCGTTGGCTTTCGTGTGGCCATTGGAACAGCTCGTATTGGCCAATATGCTGCTGGCCCCGGTGCATTACCTGACGGAACTGGCTTGGCTGGAAAAACGAAATTTTTTCATTGATCACCGGCGCGACATCATTGTGCTGGCCACCTTGGCGGGCTTTTGGTTTCTCAGCCTGCTCCTCATCCACACGAAGTACTACCCTTGGGCCAACGAATGGTACCAAGGGCTGAGCGGCTATTTCTTTTTCCCGGTGCTGGATGTGATCCGGGTGTCGAATGCTTCATTTATGTTCATGGCATTCATTTATGCGTTCTGCTTGGTGATCAAAAACCTCGTTTGGCAAATGCTGTTTATTGCGGCTTTTGTGGTGATTTCGTTGGTTTCCGAACCAGTGGTTCTTTTTCTGGGGGTGTTTTTGGGCTCGGTCATCCATACTTATTTTTTCACTGGGGCCTTCATCCTTTCGGGAGCGCTCAAAAACCGGAGCATTCCGGGCATGGTGTCGGTCGGCGTGTTTGTGCTTTGTGGCTTGGCCTTTTTCTTGGTCCCATTTTTCTCCCAACCATTTAGCGATAGCAGTCCCTATTGGCAGACGGCCATGCACAAATCAGGATCTTTACGCGTGGTGGTGGAGCAACTGTTGGGGCTGCTGTATCCGGGCCAAGTGACCGACCAACTGGTGGCGACTTCCCAGGCGGGAGTTTCGGTGCTGAGTTTTCTCTCCTTCATGTACACGTACCATTACTTGAACTGGTTCTCCAAAACCACCGTGATCCAATGGTACAAGATCGACCGGCGGGCCACGGTGGCAGTGGTGGCGGTAGTGTCCTTTTCGCTCCTCTTTTATTTCACCAACCGCATCGTTTATTACTATTTGATAGCATTGTACGCTACCGTCCATTCGGTAATGGAGTTTCCGCTCAACTACCGTTCCTTGGTGGCCATCGGCCAAGACTGGCCCAAGTTTTTTGCCAAACGCAGCCCCGTTGAGTTGCGGTGACCAGTTATTGGGATTGGCAACGTAAATTGCACATTGTAATCCCGTCATTTATTCGCTCGGGCACTTTTACCATGAACACACCATTAAAAAAGGCGCTATTGGCCGGACTCATTTTTTGCTTTACCGGTTTGGGCGGTTGCCAAACCAAACTTGGGAACAGCGACCGGCCGGCCGCCACCAGCCCGGAGTACTTGCACCGCTCAGTCAAAAAGTTGACCGATGTCATTATCCACGATATTTTTTCGCCCCCCGTGGCGGCCCGGATCTATGCCTACACGAGTGTAGCCGCGTATGAAGCCCTGTTGCCGGCCTACCCCCATCGCCGGTCGCTCACTCACCAATTGAATGGCCTAACGGCGGTTGCTGTGCCGGACAGCAATAAGACCTACCATTTTCCATTGGCCAGTGCCTGTGCTTATCTGACAGTGGCCAAGAAGCTCATTTTTTCCGAGGAGCGGATCGCTTCCTTCGAGACCGAACTGTACAAAGAATTTGAGCGGGCCGGCCTGTCCACCGAGGTGGTCAAAAATTCCTTGGCCTATGGCCAAAAGGTGGCCCAAAACGTCATCGATTGGTCGGCCAAGGACAATTACAAACAGTCGCGGAGTTTTCCCAAATATACCCTGACCAACGAAAAGAGCAAATGGCGGCCCACGGCACCAGGTTATATGGAAGCAGTGGAACCCAATTGGAGCAAAATCCGCCCGCTGGTATTGGATTCGGCCTCGGTTTTTACCCCACCGCCCCCTGCCGCTTACAGTGCATCGCCCCAAAGCGAGTTCTATAAATTGGCCCAAGAAGTGCACCAAACGGGGTCCAAATTGACCAAGGAACAAGAAGCAATCGCCCGTTTTTGGGATTGCAACCCTTTCGCGGTCAACTTGCAGGGGCACGTGATGTTCGCCACCAAGAAGATTACCCCGGGAGGGCACTGGATGGGCATTGCCTGCATTGCCAGCAAGCAAAGCGGGGCCGACTTGATGCGCACCACCGAGGCGTATCTCTATACTTCACTGGCCATTTTTGATGGTTTTATCAGTTGCTGGGACGAGAAATACCGCAGCCAGTTGGTGCGCCCCGAAACCTACATCAACGAGGTGATTGATCCCCAATGGGTGCCTTTTTTGCAGACCCCGCCTTTTCCCGAGTATACGAGCGGGCACAGTGTGATCTCGTCCGCAGCGGCCATGGTGCTCACCGAACTTTATGGCGACCAACTGGCCTACCAAGACACCACCGAAGTTCGCTTTGGGTTGCCCCCCCGCAATTTTAGCTCCTTTCAACAGGCAGCCAACGAAGCCGCGATCAGTCGCTTGTATGGGGGAATCCACTATATGCCCGCCATTGCGGAGGGGCAAGTGCAGGGTCGGAAAGTGGGTGAATTGGTCAAAACGCGGGTCCAGACCCGGCGGCCAAGCCCCCCCGTTGTTCAATAAGCCTATTCTCCTGTGCCCAAGGCCATCGCCAAAAGTCGGACAGGTGGCTGTTCCCGGCACCACTCAGGGGCACCAACCAAAGGCCCCAAAGATTTTTAATCTTTGGGGCCTTCTTTATTTGCGCCTCGGCATTAGCTACTTCGCGCTCAACTCAACGTAGGGAATGATCATTTCCTCGAGCGAAATGCCACCATGCTGGAAAGTATCTTTGTAATACTTCACATAATGATTGTAATTGTTGGGATAGGCAAAGAAGTAATCCTCGGTAGTAAACACATAAGACGTGGAAACGTTGAACCTGGGCAAGTGCAAGGCCTCGGGTTTGCGGGACACGAAGACATTTTTCTTGTCATAGTCCAAGTTCTTGCCCTGCTTGTAGCGCAGGTTGGTGTTGGTGTTGCGGTCGCCCACGATCCGGTAGGGCCGTCGGGTGCGGATCGTGCCGTGATCGGTCGTGATCACCAGCTTGCACTTCTTGTCGGCAATCTTTTTGAGCAAATCTAACAGGGGCGAGTGCAAAAACCATGATTTGGTGAGCGAGCGATAGGCCGCTTCGTCCGGGGCCAGCTCGCGGATCATCTCCGTGTCGGTACGGGCGTGCGAGAGCATATCGACAAAGTTGAACACCACAACATTCAACTGGTGGTGCAACAGGTTGTTGAAATTGTCCACCACTGCTTTGCCCTGGGCCATGTGGATCACCTTGTGGTAGGACATTTTGACGTTCGGCAAGCGATTCTTGACCAGTTGGGCCTGCAAAAATTCTTTTTCAAAGTTGTTTTTGGAGCCTTCCTCCTCATCTTCATCCCAAAAACCGGGGTGGATCTTGTCCAGCTCAGCCGGCAATACGCCAGCAAAAATCGAGTTGCGGGCATAGACCGTAGTGGTGGGCAGGATGGAATAATAGGTCATCTCGTGATCCACGTTGAAATATTCGGTCAACAGGGGCTCCAGGATTTTCCATTGATCATAGCGCAGGTTATCGATCAAGATGAAGAAAGTGGGCTCTTCGGTGAGCAAGGGCAGCACCTTTTTGCGGATCAGTTGGTGCGACATGAGCGGCTTTTCCCCGTTTGGATCGTTGAGCCAGCCCTCGTAATTTTTGATGATGAACTTGGCAAAATTGGCGTTGGCCTCATCTTTCTGCATCTGCAACACCTCCGACATTCCCTTGCCCTCGGTGTTATCGATCTCCAACTCCCAGTAAACCAGTTTTTTGTACACATCGGCCCATTCGTTGAAATCCATGTCCTCGTTGAAGGCCATCATGATATTGCGGAAGTCCTGCTGGTAACTTTGGGTGGTGCGCTCGGTGATGATCCGTTTTTGATCCAATATCTTTTTGATCGAGAGCAGGATCTGGTTGGGGTTCACCGGTTTGATCAGGTAGTCGGCTATTTTGGAACCGATGGCCTCTTCCATGATCGACTCCTCCTCGCTCTTGGTGATCATCACCACGGGCACGTGCGGTCTGGTGTTTTTCATTTGGGCCAGCACTTCCAGCCCACTCATGCCGGGCATATTTTCGTCCAGAAAAACCAAATCGTAGATGGCATCGCCAAATTTGTCCAGCGCATCGGCCCCACTGTTGACCGGGGTAATGTCATAGCCTTTTTTGGACAAGAACATAATATGGGGCTTGAGCAGGTCAATTTCATCATCTGCCCACAAAATATTGTATCGTTGCATAAGGAGGATTTTACCGTTTAGGGTTAACTAACGTAGCAAACCGGAAAACGTGTTGGATTAGGGCGAAATTTAAGAAAATTTTTGCTTTGAGGGCTTTTTTATTGCCAACGGGAGTGGGGGCGGGCATCTGGGGCATCCATCCCATTATTGGGGATATGCAGGGCCGTAATGAGCCAAAAGAGACGAAAAGCGATATGCTTTCTCAACCATTGTAATCCTGACAAGGGTAGTGTGTTTTTGGTACTTGGCCAGCCGGGTTTTTCCTCGCAATTATTTAACAATAAGTACTCGTTTATAAACAGTTTATGTTATTTTTGTAATTTTGTCCATGGGACGAGTAAATACACCAATACTGAGCGATTTAGCTAGACTGGCCCTGGAACAAGGGCTAAAAACAGGCAGGACGCATACCTTTCGCACACGGTGCCAAGTAATCCTGTTAAAATCCACGGGGCGAAAGTCCCAAGAAGTGGGGGAAATTACGGGAATGACCTATGTGAGCGTCAATTCGTGGGTCAAAAGGTACGCCAGGCTTGGAATGGCGGGCCTACAGACCCGGCCAGGCCGTGGACCGAAGCGAAAACTTGACAAACAGGCCGATGGGGAGTCCATTTTGGCAAGTGTCAAGGCCCACCGGCAGCGCATACGGACA
>JAYUVL010000248.1:0-2911 GCA_043754075.1 Cytophagales bacterium
CCTGTCTTGCGCATTACGTGGCCAGGGAGGTAGGGGGCCAAGTGAGCCACTACCCCAATGGGCCCCATGCCGGGACCGCCCCCGCCGTGCGGGATGCAAAACGTTTTGTGCAGGTTCAAGTGGCACACATCGGCCCCAATGTGCGCGGGGCTGGTGAGGCCCACTTGAGCGTTCATGTTGGCCCCATCCATGTACACCAAGCCCCCATTTTCGTGGATAATTTGGCAAATTTTTTGGATATCCTCTTCAAAAACACCGTGCGTGGAAGGGTAAGTGACCATGAGAGCGGCCAAATTGGGCTTGTGTTCGAGGGCCTTCGCCTGCAGATCAGCAACATCGATGTTGCCTTTTTCATCGCACTTGACCAATACCACTTTCATGCCTGCCATAACGGCCGACGCGGGGTTGGTGCCGTGGGCCGAGGTGGGGATCAAGGCCACATTGCGGTGATAGTCTTCCCGGTCATGGTGGTAAGCCCGGATTACCATCAGGCCTGCGTATTCGCCCTGGGCCCCGGAGTTGGGTTGTAGGGAAACTGCTGCAAACCCGGTGGCCTCACTCAGCCATTTCTCGAGGTTTTTGAACATCTTGTCGTATCCTTTGGTCTGCTCTTCCGGGGCGAAAGGGTGGATTTGGCCAAATTCCGGCCAAGTCACCGGGATCATCTCGGCGGTGGCATTCAGTTTCATCGTACACGAGCCCAACGGAATCATGGAGTGCACCATCGATATGTCTTTGTTTTCCAGGTGTTTCAAATAACGCAACATCTCGTGCTCAGAATGGTGCTTGCTGAAAACCGGGTGAGTCAAGTAGGCCGAAGTCCGTTGCAACCCATCGGGCAGTACGGAGGCCACACTTTTGGCTTTCCCCATTACATCATAAACATAAGTCAGATCGGTGGAACCAGTAAATATGGAGACAATTTCGGCAATGTCTTCTACCGTGGTGGCTTCATTCAACGAAATCCCAATGTTGCAATGATCCTCAAAGTAGCGGAAATTTACCTTGGCTTCTTCTGCCCGTTCCCAAATGGCATCGGTGATTTCTTGGTTGCTCAGTACCAGAAGGGTGTCAAAAAAATGTTGGTGGGCCAGCTCAAAACCACTCGCCTGAAGGGCATTGGCCAGCAAGCAAGTCATGCCATGAACCCGCTCCCCGATTTGACGGAGACCCTTGGGGCCATGATAGACCGAATAGGCAGCCGCCATTACCGACAATAGGACTTGGGCAGTACAAATGTTGGAAGTGGCCTTTTCTCGGCGGATATGTTGTTCACGGGTCTGGAGGGCCATCCGGTAGGCCATTTTTCCCTGCGCATCTTTGGAAACCCCAATAATGCGGCCTGGCATTTGACGCTTGTATTCATCTTTGGTCGCAAAAAAAGCAGCGTGTGGGCCACCAAAGCCCATGGGTACTCCAAAGCGTTGGGCAGATCCCACGGCCACATCGGCTCCCATCTCCCCGGGCGATTTCAACAGTGTGAGCGAAAGCAGATCGGCCGCCACACAGACCAACAGTTGGTGCTCGTGCGCCGCTGCAATCAGGTTGGTGTAGTCCACTGCTTCCCCATCCGCCCCTGGGTATTGCAACAGCATCCCAAATAGGTTTGGATCGGTAATGTCGTGCGTGCGCACATCACCAACCACCAATTCTACCCCAATCGGGATGGCGCGAGTTTTTAACAAGTCGATGGTTTGGGGCAAGCATTGCGCCGAAACCAGAAATTTATTGGCTTCTTTCTTGGCCCGGGGGCGCACCGCGTACATGAGCGAAAGCGCCTCGGCGGCAGCGGTAGCCTCGTCCAGCAAAGAGGCATTGGCAATCTCCAGACCGGTCAGATCGATCACCATTGTTTGGTAATTGATCAACATCTCCAACCTTCCTTGCGCGATCTCGGCTTGATAGGGTGTGTAGGCGGTGTACCAGCCTGGGTTTTCCAAAATGTTGCGCAGCACCACATTGGGAGTTATGGTGGGGTGATAGCCCAGCCCAATATAGGATTTGCAAATGGTGTTTTTCTCTGCCAACTTTTTGAACCCCTTTAGGAACTGTGCCTCGGTTTGGGCTGGGGGCAGGTGCATGGGGAGCCGGCGGATGGACTGTGGCACTGTTTCGGCGACCAACTGATCGACTGAATCCACTCCGATCACTTGCAACATTTCTTGGATAGCCGTTTCATCTGGGCCAATGTGGCGGCCTTCAAATTTTTCCGATAGATGTAAATTGATTTTCATGCTTTGGGGAGTGCGGTGCTTGGTTTTTGGCCACAAAGTTAGTGACGATTTGCGATTTAAGGTTGAATCACTTGTAGAGAAAAAAGGTTTTGGCAAGAAAGCCAATTTAGGGTTTTTCGGTGGGAGGCTGATGTTTTACATCTTCCCACGTGATTGTTGGTTGGTCCATTTCCGGGCAAAGCTCCGTTGCTGCATTGGTGCAAAATATTGCCTCGAAAGACGGGCTTGGGGGCACAATTGAAATCCTGGGCGAAAAAAACAGTGCGGACCGCCAATACCGGGACGAATAGGATGGTCCAAAAAAGGGTTGATTTTGCTTCCTCTGTAAAGTTAAAATACCGATAGTCAGTCTATTGACTTCAACTACGCATCACTGTCCATTACCTTTGGGCAAATGTGGATGGTGTGGTTCTGCCTTAATGTGTCACCCGGCGGAAACGGTTGGATTGGAAGCCAAAGATGGCCCCGCAGATCCCCCCCACAATATGGGCAAATTCCGAAATGTTGTTGTTGGTAAACGCATTGGCAATTTCCTTGCCCAAGAACAAGACGAGTACCAAAATAAAAGTGAGGGGAATCCTGCCCTTTTGCAGGTTAACGATTGAGCTGAGCAAAATCATCATAAATACCACCCCACTGGCCCCGAGCAGTCCAGTGTTGAAGAAAAAAATATTGAG
>JAYUVL010000249.1:0-4731 GCA_043754075.1 Cytophagales bacterium
CCCCAATACGGGCGGTATGGGGGCGGTGTCGCCCGTGCCCTTTGCCGATGCGGCCTTTCTGCAAAAAGTGGAGGACCGGATTGTAAAACCCACCATTGCGGGCTTGGCCGAAGCTGGCATGGATTACGTCGGCTTTGTCTTCATTGGCTTGATGAACGTGGGCGGTGAGCCTTACGTGATCGAGTACAACGTGCGCATGGGCGATCCAGAAACGGAGGTGGTGCTCCCCCGCATTGCCTCTGATTGGCTCCATCTGATGCACTTGACCGCCCACGTACGGCTCCACGAGGCCGATTTGCGCATCGATCCGCGCACGGCCGCCACCGTGATGCTGGTGTCCGGGGGCTACCCCGGCGAGTTTGCCAAAGGCAAGGTGATGACGGGGCTAAACGACCTGACCGGGGTAACGGCGTTCCACGCGGGCACTCGCTGGCAGGAAGGCCAAGTGCTGACCAACGGCGGGCGCGTGCTGGCCCTGACCGCCCTGGCCGACAGCTTGCCCGAGGCACTGGCAGCGGCGTTTCTGGCGGCCGACACGGTGCAGTACGAGGGCAAATATTTCCGGCGCGACATTGGATCCGATCTGACCAGTTACCCCAACTGAGGGCGACTGCACTCCCTTTAAAATGGCAGATTACGGGTCGGGCGCGCCCATTAACGGGCAAGGCCCACCGGTCAGCCATCCCCAAAAAAGACTGCCCTTTCTCCAGCGGGAGAAAGGGTAGAAAATTTGACCGCTGCGCCCATCAGTACGCCCTTCCCGCACTTTATGGGTACAGTTCCATTTCTTTGGTCTGGTGATTACCGTTGGCCGTGGGTTTAAAATCTGGATTGCCGTCCATGAAAGTCAACACGTCGTTTACTTTTTCGCTGTGCTGGCTCAGATCCAATCCCATTTCTTCCAGTTCAGGAGTCACTCGGACCTTGATCAAGGTGCTGGTAACCAAATACAACAGATAGGCCCCCCCAAAGGTGAAAATTGCGACAATGGCCAGTGCCAGCAAGTGGTACAAAAATGTATCGGTTTTGCCATAAATCAGTCCCACGTCTTTGGCCAACACCCCAGTGGCCAACATTCCCACAATACCGCCCACCCCGTGGCAGGAGAACACATCCAGCGTATCGTCCAAGTTGGATTTGGTGCGGATCCGCACGGCCAAATTGCTGATGATGGCCGCAACCGTGCCGACAAAAATACTTTGGCCCACCGTGATGAAACCCGCGGCCGGGGTAATGGCAACCAAGCCGACCACGGCCCCAATGGCAGCACCCGTGGCCGATGGTTTTTTGCCCATCACTCCGTCAAAGAAGATCCACGCCAACATGGCCGCCGCCGAGGCAGTATTGGTGTTCATAAACGCCGAAGCAGCCAGTTCGTTGGCCGCCAAGGCCGAACCCGCGTTGAACCCAAACCAACCGAACCACAACATGCCCGTGCCCAAGAGGATAAAGGGAACATTGTGCGGTTCGTGCTGCTCACTGATGTTGTTGCGGCGGCCCAGGAAAATGGCCCCGGCCAAAGCCGCGAAACCCGCCGAAATGTGGACGACCGTGCCCCCCGCAAAGTCGAGCACGCCCCATTTGCGCAAGAAACCTTCAGGGTGCCAAGTCCAATGGGCCAGCGGGGCATAAATGCACACCGAAAACAGCACAATAAAGAGCAAAAAGGCCGAGAACCGGATGCGCTCCGCAAAGCCGCCCGTGATCAACGCCGGGGTGATGATGGCAAACTTGAGTTGGAACAGGGCAAAAAGGGCCAACGGAATAGTGGGCGAAAGGGCGGCGTTGGTGGCCAAGCCCACATTTTTGAACATGAAGAAGGTCATTGGATTGCCGATCACCCCCCCAATGCTGTCACCAAAAGCTAAGCTAAAACCCACCAAAACCCACAAAATGCTGATCACGCCCAAGGCAATGAAACTCTGGAGCATGGTGGAAACCACGTTCTTGAAGCGCACCATGCCGCCGTAGAAAAAAGCCAGGCCGGGGGTCATCAACAAGACCAAAGCCGAGGCCGTCAACATCCAAGCTACGTCGGCCGGGTTGATCGGGTGCTCAGGATCGGGGGCGGTGGTTGGCATGGGCAGCAATCCCAACAGGGAAATGGCCAAGAGCACGCCAAAAGGAACAGTCCATTTCTTTATCATGACACGAGGTGTTTTTGGTAAAACAAAATTAGCAATTTTTTAAATTTACGCCATTTAAAATAGTATACATTTAAAATTAAGCAAAAAAAATACTATTTTGATATAAATTGAGCTAAAAAAAAGTGATTTTCAAATTTTATGGCATTTACCCAGCTGATTTTTGCAAATCGTGCAATCCGGGAGACTGCTCAAAAGAGAAGATCTGGGAAAAATGCCCATTTATTGACCCCGATTTCCCCTTAAAATGAGTGCCAAGCGCAACTGAGGCCCCTAGCTAAGCCCATTCCTAGAAAAAATAGATAGTGGCAATGCCCAAAGTGGATAGTGCATTTTTGGTAAACGTCTCATTGGAATCCACAAATTGCTGGTTTTCGGCAGTGGCCGCCCCCACCAATTTGTTGAAAATATCGGCTCTAAATTCGGGTTTGCGCTGCAACTGCCCTCGGCCAATTTGCCGGTTCTCGTGAGGGTGGAAGTGCGCCCATCGGCCCCATGGCTGAATCTGGGTCAAACGCCCCTGCCATTGGGGCACAAAACAGCAAGCCCATTGCGATGCATGGTGATTTTTTCACGAAGGATTGTAGTAAATTTGCTTAAATAGGCTCTTAAAGCTTTTTATTCCAAAGGTAGGTGCATAAAAAGTAAAAATAAAATTTTAGCCCTCATATTTTACGTGTTTTTCAAAAAAGTATAAAAATTACTGAAGATAAGCCTTTTAAACAATCCTGTAAATTCAAAAAATTACATTTTTGTTTATGAAGTGGGTAGACAATGCCATGAAACAAAAGCGAACCAGATCAGGATTTACGCCTTGATTCTTGCTGTTTAGGCTGGGTTGCCCCTAACTTCGCGGAGCTAAATTAAATCAATGGAACAAGACATTGTTGTTATCGGTGGCGGCATTGTGGGGCTGGCCACCGCCTACCGCCTGCTTGGGCACTCCCCCCAACTACGGGTAACGGTGCTGGAAAAAGAGGACGGCGTGGCCCGCCACCAAACCGGCCACAACAGCGGGGTGATCCATTCGGGCATTTATTACAAGCCGGGCAGCCTCAAGGCCCGCAATTGCATCCAAGGCTACCACGATCTGATCGAGTTTTGCCGAACCGAAGCCGTGGCCCACGAAATAACGGGCAAAATCATTGTGGCGACCCAGCCCAGCGAACGGCCAGCCCTGGAGAACGTGTTTCAGCGCGGGCTGGCCAATGGGCTGGCCGGAGTGCGCAAAATCAGTTTGGGTGAAATGCGGGAGATCGAGCCGCACGTGAACGGGATCGATGCCATTTATGTGCCACAAACGGGCATTGTCGATTATGTGGGCATGGCCCAGCGCCTGGCGGCCAACATCCAAGCCAGGGGTGGCCAAGTGCTCACGGGCCAGCAGGTGGTTGCCATCCGGCAGTCGGGCGGCCACTCGGAGGTGATCACCGGTACGCACACCCACCGGGCCAAACTGGTGGTCAATTGCGCGGGGCTACATTCAGACAAAATCGCAGCCCTTGCCCAGCCCAATCTCCCCTATCGGATCATTCCCTTCCGGGGCGAATATTACGAGATTAAAAAAGAGCGGCAATATTTGGTCAAAAATCTGATCTATCCCGTGCCCGACCCCAACTTCCCATTTTTGGGGGTGCACTTTACCCGTATGATCCACGGGGGAGTCGAAGCGGGACCAAACGCAGTGTTTGCCTTCCGTCGGGAGGGCTACCGCCGCTCCGATTTCAAGCTGGTCGAGTTTTGGGAATCGATCACCTGGCCTGGATTCCAAAAAGTGGCGATCAAGTACTGGCAAACCGGTTTGGGCGAATATTACCGGTCGTTTTCCAAATCTGCCTTTACCCGGGCGCTCCAGCGGCTCATCCCCGAGTTGCGAGAAGAAGATTTGGTGCCCGGCGGTGCGGGTGTGCGGGCCCAAGCCTGCGACCGAGCGGGCGGGCTGATCGACGACTTCCTCATTTTGGAAGGCCCCAACCAGATCAATGTGGGCAATGCTCCTTCGCCGGCGGCCACGTCGTCGCTGGCCATTGGCCAGACGGTGGCCGAAATGGCGCTCCACCGCCTCCGCCCTGTACACCTGACAGGTTTTCAAAACCTGTCAGGTGTATAGGGTAAAGGTTTTCAAAACCTGTCAGGTTTATACGGTGTCTAGTCGCCTTGCACCACCTTGGCCCGAAACCCTGCCTGCTGCACCAACGCTTGCACTTCGAGGGCCGAAAGCTGATCGGTCTGCACGGTCAGGAGCTTGTCGGGGGTGCTAGTGTCCACGGCCCAGTTGGCAATCCCCGGGGCACTTTGCAAAGTCGGGGTCACTTTGGCAATGCAACCGCCGCACTTGATATTGGTTTTGAACGTCATCGTTTTCATGGCACAAAAATAACCTTTAGTTGGCACCCGAGGAAATATGGCCTTTGGTTTGGCCCAACCCATCAAGAATGAGGGGCGGTTCGGTTGCCGAACCGCGTTCAAATTGTTCATTTCTATCTTTATTTTTACTACCTTCGTCAGTTTTTTTGTTCGTCTGAAGACTGAAGCCCAACTCAATGAGGCATTGACGAACAACTTCATGGCAGACTTTAAAGTTCAG
>JAYUVL010000250.1:0-10544 GCA_043754075.1 Cytophagales bacterium
GATTTTGATCGCGGGCTTGTCCGCTTTTACCAACAGGATTTCAAAGGCCCCGCTCACGCGCAAGGCCTCAAACTCGCTCAACTCGCGGGTCTCGGTATCGTCCAGCAGGCCGGTAATGATGAAGGCGACTGAAAAAATGAAACTCAATACTAATTTGATCATAGGACGGATGAGGATAAATAACGAAGATTAGCAAGAAAACTCTGGCCCAATGAGCTAATTTTGTGACCAAAGGTTGCTTGTTATCGTGAAAAAAGTGTGGATATTTTGTTTGGGAGCTATTCTGGGTTACGTAATGCTATGCCTGCTGGCGTACTGGGGGCAAGAGTTGGTCGTTGTTCACCCAGTCAAATTATCGCCGGGGCACGCTTTCCAGTTCAGGTTTCCGTTTCACGAAAGGATGTTGCGCACGCCAGATGGCGCCGAGCTGAACGTGTTGTGGTTCAAAGCACCCCACTCACGCGGCGTTGTGGTCTATTATCACGGCAATGCCGATAATTTGGTTCGCTGGGGCCAAATCTCCAATGACATCGTGACCAAGGGGTACGATTTTGTGGTGTGGGACTACCGTAGCTTTGGCAAGAGCACCGGTAAAGTAAGTGAGGCTATTTTGCTCCAAGATGCCCAGCTCGTTTATAATTTCGCCAAGGAACATTACCCCGAAACCCGGATCACCGTTTTCGGCCGTTCGCTGGGTACTGGGCCGGCCAGTTATATAGCCGCCCACAACCATCCCCAGCGGTTGATTTTGGAAACGCCCTACTATAATTTCGAGGATTTGGCCACCCACTACGTGCCTTTTTTGCCCCATCTCGTGCTCCGCTATCATTTTAACACCAATCTATGGCTGGCCCAAGTGCGGTGCCCGGTGCACATTTTTCACGGTACAGCCGACGGCGTGGTTCCTTACCATTCCGGCCAAAAACTGGAAAAATTGCTCAAGCCCGGCGATACTTTTACCACCATCCCCGAGGGTACCCACCACAATTTGGGCGAATATTTTGCCTATCAGCAACAACTCAAGCAGATTTTGCAATGAAGGCCCACTTCCGTTTTCACTGGCCATCCCTGCTGATTGCCCTCGGGCTTTTGGGAGTTGAGATCAGCATTGCGCTGTATGTCAACGACCGCTTTGTGCGGCCTTACGTGGGTGATTTCTTGGTGGTTATCCTGATCTATTACTTCGCCAAGGCATTTGTGGCGGCCCCTTTTTGGCGGCTATTTTGGGCCGTGTTGTTCTTTGCCTACTTCGTTGAGCTGGCCCAGTACCTCCAACTGCTCCGTTTCCTGGGTTGGCAAAATTCTCCTGTGGCCCGGGTGGTAATGGGCGTAGCTTTCGAGTGGGGCGATATGTTGGCCTACACTTTGGGAATGTTGGCGGTGGCGGCGTTTGAGCGGCACCGCAAAGCACCCCATTGGCGCTAGTCGTTGCTTCTTGGGGCCAGCGGTTTGGTGTTGGGCGCGGGCAAACAAAATTACAGGAATGGTTTGCAACGTTTATGGGCGCGGACTACGTCAAGGCAGCAAACCACCGAAATCATGAAAAAAACTGTCTTTCAACTTGTCTATTTGCTGGTCTTTCTGATCAGTGCGTCCCTGCTGCCCAGTTGTGGGGATACTTGCAAGCAAACCGTCCGCTACCAAGTGATGGAACCCATTTATGTTTCTTTGGCCGATATGCAGAAGTCAGTAGCATCGGGCCCGCCCCAAGCCCTGCAAAACCCCGGCAAGATCTGGATTTATGGCCATTACCTGTTCATCAATGAGTTGTACAAGGGCATCCACATTGTGGACAACCGCAATCCAGCGGCCCCCAAGCCCATTGGCTTTGTCAACATCCCCGCCAATGTAGATCTGGCAGTGCGGGGCCAAGTGCTCTATGCCGACAATCACACTAATTTATTGGCTTTGGACATTAGCGATCCGCAGGCGGTCAAACTAAGTAGTGTGCTGCCGGACGTGTTCCCTGCCCGCTATTATTCAGAGCCCAACAAGGGCCTGATCGTGGACTGGAAAATGGTGGAAAAAGAGGAAGTAGTCGATTGTAACGGACCTATGCCGGGAACGGTGTTCGATAACCGGCTGTTCGGAGGCCCCTCAAATTCATTCGCGCTAGCAAATGCGGGCAATGGTGGCAGCACTGGCCAGGGCGGCTCCATGGCTCGCTTTGCGTTAGTGGACGATATCCTGTACACAGTGGACAACTATTCACTCAAAATTTTTGATGTCAGTACACCGACTGATCCGAAGTCCTTGGAACGTCAAAATGTTGGTTTTGGCATCGAGACCATTTTTCCGTACCAAGACAAGCTGTTCTTGGGTTCCAACACTGGCATGTTCATCTTCAGCATTGCCCAACCGCGCAAACCAGCACGATTGGGCACGTATTCCCATGCTTTTGCCTGTGATCCAGTGGTGGTACATGGCAACTTGGCCTATGTGACCCTGCGCAGTGGCGAGCAGCAGTGCACCCGGGCCAGTAACCAACTGGATGTGGTGGATGTGAGCGATCCGAGCAAACCACGCTTGGTTAAAACCTATCCCATGCAAAATCCCCACGGATTGGGCATCGATTTCCCCAGTTTGTTTGTTTGTGAGGGCAAGGGTGGGCTGAAATTGTTTGATGCTGCCGATCCGCTGGCCATTGATCGCCACCAACTTGACCACGTGAAGGACATTGATGCTTATGATGTGATCCCGTTCCGCAATAATTTGATCATGGTGGGCAAAGATGGCATCTACCAGTTTGATTACACTTCGCGCCGGGCATTGCGCCAAATCAGCGTAATGCCCGTGCGACGCCAATAATCAACCATTGGTTTTAACCAAATGCCCAATTGCCCAGCTAACATGGGCAATTGGGCAAATGAAGAAACAGTATTGTGGGCTAACGCAACTCGTCCTCAACATTTTATCGATAGAGTAGGCCGTTACTAAACCTTGTAAAACAGCCATTTGCCGATTTCCCGGTAAGTTGGTTTTTTGCCATACATCAAAATGCCCACGCGATAAATGCGCCCAGCCAACCAGACAGCTCCCAGAAAAGCTAATACCAACAGCAGCATGGACAAATAAAGTTCCCAAGTGGCCCCGATAAAGGGAATGCGGATCATCATGATGATGGGCGAAGTGAGCGGGAACATGGACAGCCAGAAGGCCACTTGGCCGTCAGGCTCGGCAATGACCACCCCCAGCGAAGCAATGGCCAAGATAAGCGGCAGCGTCACGGGCAACATAAACTGTTGGGTGTCGGTTTCATTGTCCACTGCCGCCCCAATGGCCCCGAACAGTGCCCCGTACATTAAATAACCAAACAGAAAATAAAACACAAAACTGCCCAATACCAAAGGCAAGTTGACCGAGCCAATGGCCGAGAAAATATTCTTTACCATGAATTGTTTTTGCACAGCAGCTTGGGCTTCTGGGCTGTCCTTGGTGTTCTCGAGGGCTTGCTCTACCTGCACATTGGCCACTTCGTCGACCTTGAAAAATGACGACACGCCGGTGGTAACCACAGTGGACAGCACCACCCAGATCAAAAACTGGGTGAGGGCCACCGCGCCCACCCCCAAGATTTTGCCCATCATCAATTGAAAGGGTTTGACTGAGCAGATGATTATTTCAATAATCCGGCTGGTTTTTTCCTCAATTACCCCTCGCATGATCTGGGCACCATACAAGAAAATAAAGAAGTAAATCAAAAAAGCCCCTACGTAGCCAAAGCCAGAGGCGGCATCGGAACTGCTCTCTTTTTCGCCATCTCCACCGGTGGTAATGGTGGTGATGTCCACTTGGGTACGGATGCCGTCCAGTACTTTTTTGTCAATGCCCGAACGGATCAATTTTTGGTTTTCAATCTCGGTGCGGATGGTTTTCTCGATGTTGTCCATGGTAAATATGGACAGCCCTTTTTCCGAGAACAAAACAATGCCCTTGGGTTTATCCAAGTCCAGATTGGGGATAAACAGCAGACCATCATGCTTTTGCCGGGTAAAATTGCTTTTGGCATCGTTCAGGGACAGGTCAGTATTGACGTATTTGATCCGATCGGAATCCTTGAACTTGTCTTTGAACTGGCCGCTCTCATCCAGGATTTCAATGATTTTGGTGTCGCTGGACAAACTGGCCACCAACACCGGCACGATGAACATGGCCCCAAAGAGCACGGGGGCCAAAATGGACATGATAATGAAACTCTTCTTGCGAACCCGCGTGAAATATTCACGCTGCATGATCAAAAATATTTTGTCCATTTAATGAATTAGGTTATGGTTGGTAAATCAGGCCACCGGATTGAGTACCACACTGAACACAGTGATGGAATTGATCTCCCGGCCGTAGTACAATTTGTCCAGGGCTTCATACACATTACGGGCGCGGAAGTAAGAAGTTTGGAGCTCCCGCGAACCGCTGGGCACCCACTGGATGGTGTATGAACTTTCACGGTCCTTGTAGTAGCGCACATACTCGAGCATTTTGCTCAGCGCATCTACCCGATCGACTCCCAGTTCGGATCGGAATAGGAACGACTGGTTGTGCCGCTGGTTGATGGTGATCAAATTGAGCTTGACTTTACCCTCTTGGGTTAGGTAATCAAAGACCAGATTGCCCTCGATGCCGAGGTGCTTTTCTATTTCTTGTTGGATACGGGCACTTTCTACGTGGATGTCGGAGTGTAGTGTCATTGGGTTTTGTTCAATAAAGCAATGGGGTGATTAGATTCAAAGTTTTTCCAAGTAGTTCAGCACCGCATTTACTGGCTCCACGTCCGCATATTTGAGCAGCAGATCGGTCAAGTTGGCAAAGTGGTAGCTTTCATGTTTATCGGCCACGCACTCCTCGGGCACAATGACCCGGTAGCCGCGCGCCAGGCCATCGACCGCCGTGGCCCGGATGCAGCCCGAGGTGGAGCCCCCGGCGAGGATCAGCGTGTCCACTTTGTGCCAGACCAACAACGACTGGAGGGGCGTTTCAAAAAAAGCCGAGGGCATAAGTTTCTTGTAAATGGCGTCGCGCTGGCGATCCACGATCAGTCGGTCGTCGAATTCGGCCCGCCGTGATCCCTGCTTGATGTTTTGCAGCGAATCGGGGGTGTTGGTGCGGGTTCCCCACACCCCGGCATCTTCGCCCGATTCCATGTAGGCCACATAAGTAAATATCACGGGCAGCCCTTTGGCCCGCGCCATACTGTTTATTCTATTGACATATTCTAGCTGCTTGGGGTCAGTTTCATAGGCGGTTTTGAACTCTCCCACTGCCGTGTAGGCTTTTTGCAAATCTATATTGACAATGGCAGGCCGCTGGCCAAACCCAAACTTAGCCCGCATTGGATTGGCTTTCACCTCCTCATAGATTTGTCGGGCGGTTTTATTTGATAATTCCATGTGCTGGTTGGCTCGCTAACAAAATGGTTTAAAATACAAGTTTGCAAAAATAGGCAATTTATGGCCTGACCCATCGACTTGAGACAAAAGTGAATGGCCGACTACCTCAAACCGATCGATTGCAATGAATAGATAAGATCCGTCCAGTCCCCCAATGATGAGATTGCCGAACAAACCGGCAGACGCGGGGTAGTTCGGTTGAATGGATGGGACCTCAAATGACTATAAAAAGCTTTCAGATAGTGAGCAACCAAGTGCCGTGATTTGGTCACCGTCCATCAAACAGGTATAAGGATGAATAACGCGAGGGCTGATCGCTGCCAATTGTTTCTCACCCAAAAACGTGGGGCAACTGAGTAGTGCGGAGAGAATTTGCCCGATCCAATGAGTTGCCGGCCCTTTACTTCACCCCGATCATTGCTAGGCCAATGGCTTGTCTCAATTCGGCCGATGCCTCCGCGTGGGGCGCCCGCACGCCAGCGCCACATACCCCGAGTTGGGCCAGGGTACTTTTTAGCCCCACTGGGTTGCCCTCAGCATACATCAGGTCATTGATTTCGGTAAACTTGAACAACAGCCTGGCCGCTTCGCCAAACTGCCCTTGGCCGGCCAGTCGGATCATGGCCGAAAAATCATGGGGAAAGGCGTTGGCCAATACCGAGATAGCACCGCTCGCCCCAAACGACATCATGGGCAGGGTGAGCAGATCATCGCCGGAGATGAGCAAAAAATCGCTCGGCATGGCCGTGGCGATCCGCATGGCCTGGGTCAAATCGCCGCTGGCTTCCTTGATGCCAGCAATATTGGGGTGCTGGGCCAGGCGCAACGTCGTGGATGCACTCATATTTGATCCTGTTCGTCCGGGCACATTGTAAAGCAGCACGGGTAGAGGAGAAGCATCGGCCACGGCCATGTAATGTCGGTAAATGCCTTCTGGCGAAGGCTTGTTGTAATAGGGCGAAACCGACAGTACCGCACAGAAACCAGTCAAATCGATTTCTTGCAGTGTTTGTGTCAATTGAGCCGTATGGTTGCCCCCCAATCCATAGACCAACGGCAGTTGGCGCGGGTTGTGCTGCCGAACAAACGCGCAGATGGCTGCCTTTTCGTCGAGGCTGGTCGTCACGGGTTCGCCGGTGGTGCCATGCAATACCCAATAGTCCACGTGTGGGCCAGTGTGCGCCAATAGGCCGGCCAAGCTGGGATAATCAACTGGGCCAGAAGGTAAAAAAGGAGTGACAAGGGCCACGCCGGTGCCCCTAAGTTGGTGGTTGATCGGGATAATCATCTTGGTCAGTTATAGGCAATGGCCCGGGTATAGTGCGATGCTTGGTCGATTAGCTTATCGATCCCTTCGCCAGGTTGCAAGGCCAGCATCAACTCAAACAAATGTTCTTTGCCCGGCTGGTAGGGGCCGATCCTACATTTGGCTTTGCTCATCATCATCACGAGATCTTGCACGTCAGATTGGTCAGTGCTGATGCAATACAAATAGTCAAAAGATTTATTGATGAAATTGATAGCAGAATTGGATTGGAACTCCCCCCAATAATCAATCTCGTTTTCCATAAAATAATCGTGGTCAAAAGAATAGGCGATATCGCGTTCCTTGCCAAAATAGGTCATGGCCATCACTTGTTTGCCATCCCGCTGGAGATTGCGGATGAAATTGGCAATGTCTTTTTGTCGGGTCTCTTCGTGGGTCACAAAAAAAACCCCCACCGTTTTGACCTCCCCAAAATTGAGTGTGGTGCGTTTAGGCCGGGCCTTTCGGATGGCATCTTGGAGCTTGCGGCGCAAAAAATACTGTTTGATAACGCTAATCAATGTACTAGCATTTAGGGAAACGAAAATAGGGGCCAAGTTTGACCACGCTGTGAGCCAACGGTGGCCTACCTATTGGGCAACTGCAAAAATGGTATTTTGCTTGGAACAATCCAAGCCAGTTGGGCTAATTTGTCTTCCTGACAAACAATTGTCCAAGGCAAGTGGTTTAACAATTGCGGCTATTTATACCATCTGTTGTGGTTCACAATAAAAAAATACATATGTTTGGCTTATTTTCCAAAAAGAACGACCCAGCCACCGAGGTTGAGAAATTAAATCAGCAATACGCAAAGTTGTTGACCGAAGCCCGGGATCTCCAGCGCAAGGGCGATATCAAAGGTTTTGCGGTCAAAACGGCTGAAGCTGAGGAAGTGATGACCAAAATAATGGAGCTCAAGGGAACTTAGCTTTTAGGTTATCATGTAATCATTTTTTGGGTTATTTATACGGACGGCATGATTTTTTCGTTCTACACATTGTCATTAACCCACACAGTATGAAGCCTGGTCACTTGAAATTTGGCAACCAATCTTTTGCGTTGGAAGACGCAGTCATTTACGGCATTTTTGAAAAATACGGACAGATGTCTTGGTACATCGAACTATTCCCTGAAGGTGAGGAGAATTATATGATTTTCAATGCATTACTCTTTGAAAATATCATAAACCCGAAAGGTTTGAGCCAAGTTCAGGTGCAAGTCCGCAACAAGCAGGTAGAGCTGAATGAGCACAAGGTAATGGTCAATGACGAGGAATACACCCTCCAACGGTTACAACTTTCCTTTGGCAATTGGGATCAGGCTACCAGAACCATCAGGGTGCAAGGTGAAGGCAAAATCGAGCGTTATTATTCCAATAAATCACTTGATTGCAGTTTTGAGGCAGTTTGTGCATTTGACGGCATTCGGTTGTTTGACACAAATGAAGAAGAAGTGGATAACTTTATTGTAAATCTGCTCAAAACTGACAAAAATTCCATTAGTCTCCGTTTTGAAGAAGCTCCCATGGGCCTAGAGTGCGTGATCGGTGGCCAATTTTAAGCCAACCACTTACTATTTGCCTGCTTGGCTTCTCTTAAAAAATTTAGTGACATTTTTGCAATTTATATTGACTATACTTTTGCCACTAGTGGCTTTTTAGCTGGCAACGGTGATTATTTGGTACACTATCCAAACTGGTTACCGCCAGCTGAATGGGCAAATACTTGAAAATCAACGCAATTTATTGTGTTGATTTTTGGCGTAAATCCCTAAACGCCTGATCTTGGCCTAAGCAACCTGACACAGGTAAAGCATCAATCCACCCGGCCATGAAAGATTTTGCCGATTTATTTGTTAATTTAGATACCACCAACAAGACCAACACCAAGTTGGATATCTTGAAAAATTACCTCACCAAAGCCGATGATGGGGACAAACTGTGGCTCTTGGCCCTATTCACCCACAAACGGCCCCGCCGACAAATAAATACCACCCTATTGCGCAGTTGGGCGGCAGAAATGGCCAATATCCCCGACTGGATTTTTGAAGAAAGCTACCACACCGTTGGCGATTTGGCCGAGACCATCGCGCTGGTGTTGCCATTGCCCAGCCGGACGGAAGCCAAGACATTGACTGAGTGGATCGCGTTCTTACAGGCACTGGGGCCAATGGACGAAGCAGCAAAAAAAGCCCAGATCATTTGGGCATTGCAGGGATTGACCACTACCGAGCGGTTTGTGTTTATCAAGCTGATGACGGGCGGCTTCCGCATCGGGCTTTCGCAGCAACTTGTCACCCGGGCCGTGGCCGAGGTTTGCGGCATTGATAAAGCGATAGTTGCCCACCGGCTCATGGGCCACTGGCAGCCCGGGGAAGTCACTTTCCAGCAATTGATTATGGACCATCCCCCCGGATTGGACGCGCCCGGAGCCGGTCTGGCGCAGCAATCGCACCGATCAAAGCCGTATCCATTTTGTTTGGCCCATCCGTTGGACGAAGCCAAGCTGGAGGAACTGGGCGACTGCACCGCGTGGCAGGCCGAGTGGAAGTGGGATGGTATCCGGGCCCAAGTGATCGTGCGCCAAGGCGAAATTTTTATCTGGACCCGAGGCGAGGAACTGGTCACGGACAAGTATCCCGAATTGGCCGCGTTGGCCCGTGCAGTGCCCGCCCCTGCCCAAGGCTTGGTGCTGGATGGGGAGCTGCTGGCCTGGCAAAATGGCCAACCCCTGCCCTTTGCTGAACTACAAAAACGCATTGGGCGCAAAACCATCACCAAAAAAATCCTCCAAGAAGTACCGGTGGTTTTGGTGGCTTATGATCTGTTGGAATATGCTGGGGCCGACTGGCGCAGCCGCCCGCTGGCCGACCGGCGGGCCCAGCTCGAGCAACTCGTGGCTGCGCTGCCCACCCCTGGTTTGGTCATCCTTTCGCCTAGCCTGATTGCCACTTCGTGGGCCGACTTGGCCCGGATCAGGGCCTTGGCCCGGGAACAACTTGCCGAGGGGTTAATGCTCAAAAAACTGGCTTCGACTTATCAAACCGGGCGGGTGCGGGGGCATTGGTGGAAGTGGAAAGTGCAGCCCCTTTCGGTAGATGGAGTGCTGATCTACGCTCAAAAGGGACATGGCCGCCGGGCTACCCTCTACACTGACTACACCTTTGGGGTTTGGGACGGCGATAAACTTGTCACTTTTGCCAAGGCGTATTCGGGTTTGACCGACGCGGAGATAAAAGAAGTGGATGCTTTTGTGAAAAAAAACACGGTTGAAAAGTTTGGTCCAGTGCGCACAGTGGCCCCCGAACTGGTATTTGAGATTGGCTTTGAGGGCATCCAGCGGTCCAACCGCCACAAGTCCGGGGTGGCGCTTCGCTTCCCGCGCATTCTTCGCTGGCGGCAAGACAAACCAGCGGCCGAAGCCGACACCGTGGCCCAATTATTGGCCCTCGTGCAATGATGATGGGCCATTGAAGGGTAGTTGGGTTGCCCGGCACCTGACCGGGGCCAAACCGTACGAACCCGAGACTGGGCCATAGCCACCAAGCGGATCATTTTTTTCCTCTCTTCCAAAATCTGCTATAATTTTGCACCCTAAAGTAAGCGTATTCAACATGGAAAACGAAATCATATCAGCCAATTTGCCCCGCATTGGGATTACGATGGGCGATTTTAACGGCATTGGCCCAGAAGTGATTATCAAAACTTTGCAGGATAACCGAATCAACCGACTGTATGTGCCCATCATCTACGGCTCCTCCAAGATTTTGGCCAAGTATAAAAAGTTGTTGAATATTGAGCAATTTCAATACCATCAGGTCACGGATGATCATCGTTTCAACGACCGTCGGATCAA
>JAYUVL010000251.1:0-3965 GCA_043754075.1 Cytophagales bacterium
CCAAGGCTAAAATTGGGGTGTTGTCCGTTTGCCTACCAGTCAATAAAGCCCATGTGGTATTTGAAGATTTTTACACGGCAGCGGCTCGGGAATACCAATTATTGGCCCCCCAAACCGATTTTGTAATTGCCCTTACCCACTTGGAAATTGAACAGGACATCGAACTGGCCAAGCAACTGCCCGGCCTAAAATTGATCATTGGTGGACATGACCACGAGAATATGAAACAGCAAGTGGGCAACACTCTCATTTTCAAGGCTGATGCCAATGCTAAAACCGTTTATGTGCACCATTTGAGGTTTAACCCAAAAAATCGTCGGCTCAATATCGAGTCAGAACTAATGCCCATTGGACCAACGATTACCGAAGAACCCCAAACCGCCCACGTCGTTCAAAAGTGGGTACAGATTGCCAATAAAAGTTTTGCGGAACAAGGTTTTGACCCCAGCCAAGTGGTTTATTCCGCCACCGAACCGTGGGATGGCCTTGAGAAAAGCATCCGCAACCAGCCCACCAACTTGACCGATATTATTGGCAAAGCTTTTTTGGCAGCCAGCCCGGGAGTTGATGCCGTGATTTACAATAGTGGTTCCATCCGGGTGGACGATAAACTCAGCGGTAACATTACCCAATATGACATCGTCCGAATCTTGCCCTTTGGTGGGAGTTTGGTAAAAGTGACCCTCACTGGAGCATTGCTACAACAGATCTTAGAGGCCGGGGTGGCCAATCGGGGCAAAGGCGGCTACCTGCACACCCAGCAGGTTGGCCAATTGGTTGATGCTTGGCAAATTAATGGGCAACCGATCGATGTGGCGCGAACCTACACCATCGCAACCACCGATTTTTTAATGACGGGCAAAGAATTTAACATGGACTTTCTCACGCCCAGCAATCTAGGAGTAAAGAAAATGGAACTGCCCACCGGGGCAGGCGACCTGCGCCATGACATACGCAAAGCCCTGATCGCGTATCTCCATGCCCTAAAAAAATAGGGCGCATTGGCCGGCTTTGGTTTATTGCCACAGGATCTCGATCACCTTTTTCCCGTAAACTACTGTGGTCTGCGCAGCTTGTTTTTTGCGGCTGATCGTATGTTTGCCCTTCGTTACAAGAATAATTTCTTGAGCCAACACGCAAGTCGAGTTTTTCTTGTGAAAAGCCACTACGTTTATTTTCTTATCAATTTTTTGCTTGATCTCATACTTGTTAGTAGCTTTCACCACTTCTTTCCCCATTTTGTAGGCCAAACTGTCACCTTGCATTAATTGCAGTGCCACCGCTGCTTGGGGAGTACCATACCCGACAAAATTATTGCCATAAGGATACAATTCCCCACTTCTTTCAATAATCCGAAAAATGTCCTTGCTTGATACCCGAGGGCCATTCTGCATCAAGCAAGCAGCAAGGCCAGTGATCACGGGGGCCGAAAAGGAAGTTCCTGCTTGCACTTGTACCATACAGGCAACATTAGGTTTGAGATAGGGTAGATTTTCCGGGCCAGTGCTGCTGTAATAGGCTTTGAGACCACTATTGCTAACTGCCCCTACCGATATAACCCCCGGTGCATCTGCCGGTGCCGATACCACTTGCCAATCGACTTCCGATCCCTCATTGCCCGCCGATACTACCAACAAAATCCCTTTTTGATCATACGCAATCTGGGCCGCTTGGCTGATCACACTGGTCTTGCCGTCCATCTGGGCGGGCTGATAGTTATCCTTCGGATCGTCAAAGCCGTTGGCATAACCCAGCGAAGTATTGATCAGTCTCACTCCCAAACTGTCCATCCATTCCATTGAGGCCACCCAGTAATCTTCCTCCGCCCGAAACTCGCGATCCCCGTGATCGGTGCGGGCCAAATAGAAATTGGCTTTTGTCGCCAATCCGTACTGCATTTTTTGGTCATCGTATCCAGTGATCATCTGCAAAACCGTATTGCCATGATCATCCGATGAAGTTTCCCTACCATGGAAAAAATCGGTCTTGTACGGACTAAGCAAATCTTTGGTGCCCAGGATTCGCTTCTCAACGAATAAATGCGCTAAGTAGTCATTGTCCCTAGCCCCCAAAAAACCCGCATCAATCACTCCAATGTCAATGCCCTCGCCAGTTAGTCCCTTTTCTGCCAAAACCTTTGCCCCGATTTGGGCCAATGCAGTGCCAAGTTCAAGGGGCCTGTTCCGAAAAGCCAATATTTTGACCCGTTGGTCCATCGGCACCACCGCCTTGATGTAGGGCATCTTTTTTAGCATCTCCACCTGACCAACCGTGAGCGAGGCAGTCACCGCATTCAGCCACTTCGACTGGTTGATCACCATCACACCCTGTTTGGCAAGATCCTGCAGATAAACTGGCGAAAGCGGTACATCAGTAAATTGAGTCAACGGTAAACTAAAATTGAGACGATTTTGGATGGTTTTATTGCTCAAATATTTGCGATAATCGTACTCAGCTGTTGGCTTGTCGCTCAAATACACCCAATACTTAGTCGATTGGGCAATCACATCGATGCAGGACAAGAGGTAAATAAACCATAAAAAGATCACTTTCATTTTATTTCGGGGTTTAAATCAAAAAGTCCATTAAATTTAACCTAAATTTCTTTAATTCCCAGAACTGATTAAGTGCTTTACAAAACTAAACCGCTTTACAAATGTTAAAAATTCAGGTTGAACAAGGCGCCGGGTTTGAAATCGAGCAAGCATCAACCGGGCAGCCGCTAATGGTGAATGGGCAGATGATGGATTGGGACCTGGTAAAAACTGGCCCCAACAGTTACCACATACTGCATGACTCTAAATCATACAATGCTGAGATAGTCAAGGCGGACCATGAAAACAAGTTTTTTGTTGTAAAAATAAACAACCAAGATTATCACCTCAACGTTCGCGATCGAAGTGACATCTTGCTTGAGCAACTAGGGATGAGCAAAACCACCAAAGCCAAAGCCAATGATCTAAAAGCCCCCATGCCCGGCAAAATACTGAGCATTATGGTAAAGGAAGGCGATGTGGTCAAAAAAGGCGATGTGATCCTAATTTTAGAAGCCATGAAGATGGAAAACGTATTGAAAGCTCCCGGTGATGTCACCATCAAATCTATTAAGATCGCACCGGGCAATAATGTGGAAAAAAATCACGTATTAGTTGTATTCGTATAGAAAATTTTATGAAACTTTGGCAAAAGGACTTCAATATTAAGAGTAAAGTAGAATTATTCACCACAGGAAAAGACCAAGAGTCAGATTTATGGTTGGCAGAGTTTGATGTATTGGGTTCTTTGGCTCATACTCAAATGCTTGCCTCTATTCAACTACTGACTGCCGATGAATTGGCCATTATCCAAACTGGCCTGCAACAAATTTATCATGAAATCAAAGCGGGGAATTTTAGCATCCAACCTGGTGTCGAAGATGTCCACTCGCAAATTGAGCTGATACTCACTGAAAGGTATGGCGAGATTGGGAAAAAAATACACAGCGGTCGTTCTCGCAACGATCAAGTGTTGGTCGACCTGAAGCTGTTCATTCGTCACCAAATCCTGCAGACCGCGACCAATTGTCGCAATTTGTTTGATTTATTGCTTTCATTGAGCGAGAAATACAAAAAAGTGCTGCTACCCGGATACACGCATACCCAATTGGCCATGCCCTCTTCTTTTGGTCTTTGGTTTGGGGCTTATGCTGAAAGCTTGGTAGATGACATGTTCGTCTTACAAGCCGCCTACAAAGTGGCCGATCAAAACCCTCTGGGATCGGCAGCCGGTTACGGTTCTTCATTTCCGCTGGATCGTTTGCTTACCACCGAGCTTTTGGGATTTGGCACACTAAACTTTAACTCAGTTTATGCCCAAATGACGCGAGGAAAAACTGAAAAAATCACCGCCTTCGGTCTTGCATCTATTGCCGCTACCGTTGGCAAATTGGCCGCCGATGTGTGCCTCTACATGAGCCAAAATATGAA
>JAYUVL010000252.1:0-3512 GCA_043754075.1 Cytophagales bacterium
GTGAACACGTCAGTCCCCAGTTTGTAGTTGATGTTCAACCAGTCAGTTACATCGTAGCTCAAGTTCACATCACCGATAAAACGGCTCACCCGGTCGTTGTACAAGTTGTTATTGAGCGTCCACCAAGGGTTATCGGTCGCGGCGGAATAGAAAACTTGCGAACCGTCGGGACGCACCCAGGGATCACCCTGCAAATTATAGTTGCGGGGAGTGAACCAGCCCCGGAACAGTGGATTGGAAAGTTGGTTACCGATTTGCGAGCGAGAGGAAGTGCTGTAAACATAATTCGTGTTTACGCCTAAAGTCAATTTTTTGGTCAATTGTGTATTGGCGTTGATCCGGAAAGAATGCCGATTTAGCTTGTTCTTCTCCATGTAGCCGATGTCTTGCAAGTTGTTGTATGACACATACACGTTGGCGCGTTCATTGCCGCCAGTAAAGGCCAAGCTGTTTTGGATGTTTTGGCCTTGGCGGAACAAGTTCTTGACGTTGTCAGGGTAAGCGGTCAATGGCACCTGATCAGGCAGTCCGAACAAAGCCCGGTCAGCAGCCGAGTAAGCGCTGGGCACTAGGCGGCCATCAATGGGTGGCCCCCAGCTCAATTGATCTTGGTTGGGCTGAAAAACGGCCGGGCCGGGCAGACCAGCACCAGTGAGCGATGTGCCTTGGGCGAACTCGTTTTGATAATCGGGCAACCGGTTGACCTCGTTGACATTGTAAGAGCCAGTGTAAGACAGCGTATTTTTTTGCTTGCCCATTTTGCCCTTCTTGGTTGTGATCAGAATGGCACCCGAGGCAGCACGTGAACCATAAAGCACCGCTGCGGCCGGGCCTTTGAGCACGGTCATGGTCTCGATGTCGTCTTGGTTGATATCGATCCCCCGGTTGGAGTTGGACACGCCCGTTTGCGAGGCATTGCTGCCGCCGTCATTGTTGATCGGCACGCCATCTACCACGAAGAGGGGTTGGTTGCTGCCGGTGAAGGTGGTGAAGCCCCGGATAAAGATGGCTGAAGAAGAACCCACCATCCCATTGTTGCCCGCCACCCGCACTCCAGCGATCTTGCCCGATAGGGCGTTGACTACGTTGGTGGTCCGGGCAATGGTCAACTCGCTGTTGCTCACTTCTTTGATCGATACGCCCAACCCTTTTTTGTCTTTCTCAATCCCAAGCGCAGTTACCACCACTTCGCTCAGCACCTTGTCATCAGCTTGCATGGTCACATTGATCACACTTTGCGAACCCACTGCAAGTTCTTGTTTAAGGAAACCCACATAGCTGAACACCAATGTGGCATTGTCGGGGGCGGAAATTTTGTAATTCCCATCGATATCAGAGGTTGTGCCTGAGGCAGTGCCTTTTAGTACCACTGATACACCCGGGAGGGGAGAGCCGTCCTCGCTGGAGGTCACTTTCCCCGTTACCATCCGTTGGGCATGGCCAGCAACGGCAAACAACACCATAAAAATGGTGCTTAATAGTAGTAGTCGCTTCATGATAGTAAAGTAAGTAAATCGTCAAATTTGCTCCAAAGTTACTCAAATATTAAATCAACTATAACCAAACAACTTGATGACTAGTAAAGTTTTTGTTGATTTTTCTTAAATTATTTCAAAGGCAGGCAAAGGGTTTAATTGTCAAAAAAATGATTTCGCCGACAATTACTGAAAGCAATCCTTTGAGAATCAATACTTTTAATCACTAAAATCATATACCCCCATAGTGTATTTGCCCTGAATTTGCAGGACCATTATTTTTAAAAATAGGGGCACGAAGTTTAAAACTGTCGCGATGAAGGCAAGATTCAACCCGTTTTAACATCATACATATAGCATTGGGCTGCTCTGGATTTGGCTGGGGCTACTACCCCAAAAAGGCTCCAAGAACCTTGAAAGTGCTTGGAGCCTTTGCTTGGTAACAAGTTGGGGAATGACCCGACATAACAATTGGAACCACTTGTCCCCATCAATTGGTGGAGCTTGCCCAAGCTTCCCTAGAAATCATAACCGAGTGATGCGTAAAAAATCGGGGCTTGGATCTTGCCACTCTCTAGGCCCCAAGCCATGTCAAATTTGGTGTAATAGCCTAAAAGCGAGGTGCGTAGCCCTGTACCTGCCCCTACTAGGAAGGGATTGCGGAAGTTTGACACCCGCCATGAAAAAGGAACCCGCTCATCTTCAACCGTATTGAGGGCATTTTGACGGTTGAATGGGCTGATGCCAGTCCAAGAAGCGCCCACATCGGTAAAAACGACCAGTTGGAGATTACGGAAAAAATTGGACGTAATGGCACTTTTGTAGAAATACTTGAGCAGCGGCATCCGCACTTCAGCATTGAACAGGATATAGGTGTTGCCGCGCAACTTGTTCCAGTTAAACCCGCGCATGTTGCCCACGTATTGGACAAAGAGCAGATCGGAAAGATCCTGACCGGGAGTGTTGTTGTTCAAGGCCAACGGGTCACGGTTGGGGAGCGGGTCTGTGGTGTTGAAAATCCAATTGTTCACCCCGCCCAACCGGTATGTTTTGTCGGCTGGCCCAAGGAATTGACCGTAGGCGGCCCGGCCCGCAAAGAGGAACAAGCGGCCCAACTTCTTGTACGTCCGGGCATCAACGGTCAAATTACCGAAGTTCTTGTTGGCCGCGTTGGTGCCCAGCCACTGCTCGTAGCGAACCAGCAAACGGCTCCCTTCCAGTAAGTTGGGGCCGGTGACAATGCTATTGTCATAAACAAACTCTAAACTGGCCCCGGCATAACTAAAATGACTGCCCGGTAAAGTTTGCACCACCGATGACCGCGCACTGGTCACGTCAAAAGAAGTATTGGCCCAAAACGGACTAAAGGTGAGGCGAGAAGTAATATTGAAAGGATAAGAAACCGAGGCAGTCAAACGGTTCATCGAGTACCGCTGCATAAAATCACCGGGCTCGAGCGTCAGGTTTTGCCGGTCAAAGCGGGCTTTATAGTCCAATCGACCCTTCAAATACTTGTACTCGGCATAATACATTCCACTGCGCAGGGAGGTAAGGCCAAAGAGCCCCCCGCTAAATTTATGGTTTTCCAACGCATCACTCAGACTGGCTTCCAATAAAATGCCCCACCCGCGCAGGGGATCGATCACAATCGAGGTGACCAAATTATCGGCACTGAACTTACTGTCATAATTAAAGGGACCAGTAAGCCGAGTGGGCTGCCCATCGGCACCGGTGCCCGCAAAACTGGGGCGATAGTTTTTGATCAGTTGCTTTTTGGGTTCTTTTGACTTGGAAAAAATATCGAATTGATAATTTTCTGGATCGGCCTCATTGGCATCTTGCTTTTTCGTAGTGTCTTGATTGGCTTTGGGTTCAGGCAAGTTCACTTTGGTCGTATCGTTGCCTACTTTGGGCATATCCTTTTTGGTCTTGGGGTCAAACACCGTTTGATTTTCCCGTTCATTCTTTGCCCGCTGTGCGGCGAGGCGGCGCAGATCGAGAATTTGCTGTCGGTTGGTCTTGCTGGTAAAAATGGAC
>JAYUVL010000253.1:0-3731 GCA_043754075.1 Cytophagales bacterium
GCCAGGACTTTGAGACCGAAGTGGAAATCAGCTTGGAGGAAGCCTTCCACGGAACCGCCCGGATCCTCAATGTGCTGAACCAAAAGCTTAGAATCCAGATCAAGCGTGGGATTGAAGACGGCCAATCGCTCAAGCTCAAGGGCCGGGGCGGCGAGAACCCCGCCAATGGGGAGCGCGGCGACCTGTATGTCAAAGTGAAAATCAACCCGCAACCCCAGATTGAGCGCCGAGGCCATGACCTGTACGTTGACCTGCCAGTGGATCTTTACACCGCAGTGCTGGGCGGCAAAGTCAGCGCCAAGTTCTTGGGCAACGAAATCGCTTTTCCGTTGGCCAAAGAAACCGAGAGCGGTAAAGTGCTGCGCCTCAAGGGCAAAGGGATGCCAAAATATGAAACCCCCACTGAACAAGGGGATCTGTACGTAAAGTTGTTGGTAGCTACGCCAAAAAACTTGACCGATAAAGAAATTGAGCTTTTCCAGCAATTGGCGGAGCTGCGCAAAAGCAAATAGCTCGTTTGTCACTCCGTCTGTCATTTTGTCAGGGCCAAGGCATCCTAATTGTCCCTTTCTGTCCATAGCTTCCTTTTCCCAGATCTTTGGGCTACTTTTGCGGGCTAAACGACTCCCATGCCAACCGTTACCGATCTTGATGCCCTTGACCCCCGCGATTTTATCATCATCAAAGGAGCCAAAGTCCACAACCTTCGCAACTTGAGCGTTGCCATTCCGCGCAATAAATTGGTGGTCATCACGGGGCTGTCCGGTTCGGGCAAATCATCGCTAGCCTTCGACACCCTTTTTGCCGAGGGACAAAGGATGTACGTGGAGAGCCTGAGCGCCTACGCCCGCCAATTTCTGGGACGCATGGAAAAGCCCGAAGTGGAGTACATCCGGGGCGTTTCACCGGCCATTGCCGTTGAGCAAAAAGTCAACACGCGCAACCCGCGCTCCACAGTGGGCACCACCACCGAAATATACGACTACCTCAAACTGCTCTTTGCTCGGGTGGGACGCACCTATTCGCCCATTTCGGGACGATTGGTGCGCAAAGATTCTGTCAGCGACATTGTAGACTTTTTGCTGACCAAGCCCGATGGAGAGCGGTTCATGGTGCTCTGTCCGCTACTGCGAAATCCAGAGCGCACCCTAACAGAGGAGCTGAAAATCTTGCTCCAAAAGGGCTTCACCCGTCTGCTGGTCGAAGAAAAAATCCAATTTATAGAGGAGTTGGTGGAGCATCCCATCACTGAGCCGGATCGGTTGTTCATTCTTATTGACCGCAACGCCGTCAAGCATGACGATGAAGACACCCAATACCGCATCGCAGACTCGATCCAAACTGCTTTCTTCGAGGGCGAAGGCACCTGCATTGTCCAATTCATCAATGGCCAGACCCACACTTTCTCCGATCGGTTTGAGGCCGATGGTCTCCGGTTTGAAGAGCCCAGTGTCAATCTGTTCAGTTTTAACAATCCCTTCGGGGCCTGCAAAACCTGCGGCGGGACTGGCCATGTATTGGGCATTGACGAGGATCTGGTGATCCCGGATCGAAACCTATCGATCTTCGAGGGGGCCATTGCCCCGTGGCGCACCGACAAAATGGGCGAATGGCTCGAGCCTTTGGTGCGCAACGGCATCCGGTTCGATTTCCCCATCCACCGGCCCTATCACGACCTGAGCGCGGCCGAAAAACAATTGCTCTGGACCGGCAACAACTTTTTTGCCGGCTTAAACGAATTTTTCAAGTTTCTGGAGGCCAATTCCCACCAGATCAAATACAGAGTGATGGCTTCGCGCTATCGCGGGCACACCGTGTGCCCCGACTGCCGGGGCTCCCGCTTGCGCAAGGATGCCCAATATGTGAAAATCAACGGCGAATCGATCACTGATTTGGTGCTGATGCCGGTGGGCGAAGCTGCCAAGTGGTTCAAACGATTGGAACTGGCCGATTTTGAACAAAAAGTGGCTAAGCGGATCTTGGCCGAAATCCAAAACCGCCTCACCTACCTGACCCAAGTGGGGCTGGGCTACCTGACGCTCAACCGCCTGACCTTTTCGCTCTCCGGGGGTGAGTTTCAGCGGATTAAACTGGCCACTTCGTTGGGCAGCGCACTGGTGGGCTCCATGTACATCTTGGACGAGCCGAGCATTGGCCTCCACCCCCGCGACACGCACAACTTGGTGGAAGTGATCAAAATGTTGCGCGACTTGGGCAACACCGTAATCGTGGTGGAGCACGAGGAAGAGGTGATCCGCCAAGCTGACCAGATCATCGACATCGGCCCCGGGGCAGGAATCCACGGGGGCGAACTGGTGTTCCAGGGCAACCACGACGAACTGCGCCAGTCCAACAGCTTGACGGCCCAATACCTCAACCATACGATCCAAATTGCGGTGCCCCAGCATCGCCGCCCTTGGAATCAGTTTTTGGAACTACGGGGGGCCCGGGAAAACAACCTCAAAAACCTCACGGTGCAGTTTCCCCTTCACGTCCTCACCGTGATCACGGGCGTGAGCGGTTCGGGCAAGTCCACGCTGATCAAAAAGGTGCTCTTCCCGGCCTTGAGCAAAATCTTGGGCCAGCAGTCGGAAGAAACCGGCCGGCTCGATCTGCTCACTGGCGACTTAAAAACAGTGAAGCAAGTGGAGTTTATCGACCAGAACCCGATCGGCAAGTCGTCGAGGTCCAACCCGGTCACTTACGTCAAAGCGTATGACCACATCCGCCAGTTGTACAGCGACCAACCCCTGGCCAAGCAGCGGGCCTACAAACCTGCCATGTTCTCGTTCAATGTAGTGGGGGGCCGGTGCGAAAACTGCGAAGGCGAAGGAATGGTCAAGATCGAGATGCAGTTCATGGCCGACCTGCACCTCACTTGTGAAGTGTGCAAAGGCAACCGGTTTAAGCAAGAAGTACTGGATGTGCAATATAAAGACCATTCCATTACCGCCGTGCTGGACATGACGGTGAGCGAAGCGTTGGTTTTTTTCAAGGATCAGCCCAAAATCATTCGTTCCATCCGACCATTAGAAGAAGTGGGCCTGGGCTATGTCCGGCTGGGGCAATCATCCAGCACCCTGAGTGGTGGTGAGGCGCAACGGGTCAAGCTAGCCTCCTTCTTGGGACGTGGCAAAGACGCCGATCACGTTCTTTTCATCTTTGATGAACCAACTACCGGCCTCCATTTTCACGATATCAACAAACTGTTGACGGCCATTAACGCCCTGATCGACGAAGGCAACAGTGTATTAATTATCGAGCACAACATGGAAATAATCAAATCGGCCGACTGGATAATTGACCTTGGTCCCGAGGGTGGCGTGCAAGGTGGGCACCTAGTCTTTGCGGGAACCCCCGAAGAAATGACCAAAAATCAAGAAAGCTATACCGCACATTACTTGCGCGGCAAAATGCCACCCTTAAAATAATACAATCTGACCCTAACAAAGTACAACCCGATTATTGCACTAATCGGGTATTTTTTTGTGCTAAGCAACAAATCTTGAATTAGCCATATTAATTATTGGTTTTATACCAAAAAAATTTGCCTATAGATTTTTTTATCTCCAAAAAATATGTAACATTTGCATACATATTACATAGGTACCATTATAGCATTATACTTGCTCTACCAATCGGGTAAGCTTCACAACACAAAATCGTTTGACCCTAATTATTCCAATTCGGAAATTTTTATGAAAAAATTATTATTACTTGCAATAATTCTG
>JAYUVL010000254.1:0-3239 GCA_043754075.1 Cytophagales bacterium
GGGCTTGGTGTCTTTGAGCGCTTGGCGGACGTTGGCCAACGTGGCCTTGGTGCCCTGGAGCACTGTGCGCTCCACTTTGAGGATTTCGCGGGCTTCCAAGATGTTGAGCAGGCGGGTGTAGGCCCCCATGTCTACGCGCACGCTTTGGCCGATTTTGTCACCGGGAATGGCATCCACAATGACTAGCACAGCTTTCAAGGTCACATTTCGTGGGCCTTGCCGCAGGGCAGTTTCTAGGGGCTGAAGATCGATCGCGGCCTCGATCTTGGGCGGGAGGCCCTCATGTGCCTGTCCGGGATGGGGGAAAAAGAGGGATAGCCCAGCTAGCCAGCCCAGCAAGAGTAGAGAAAGTTTATGGTGCGCTTTCATCGCGGATATGAGTAAAATAGTAGATAATTTGAGGGACACAATATAGGCAATAATTAGTCAAAACCTAACGTGCCGTTCCGGTTGGGCCAGCAATGAACGGCCTTTGGCCACCCCAAGGGCCAAATGGGGCCAATAATCACTTCCAGCCTACTTAATTATTGGCAAACTGGACTGTATGCCCTAGTTTTAAGGCACTGAAACTTGCCTATTTAATCACGCCGAGCTGAAGTTATGCCCGTATTTTTACTAGTGGAGCCAGATGAAGTCATTATTGGGCAATATGCCCAATGTTTTGCTGTCCTTGGCCAAGCCTTCTTATCGCTCCCCAATGAGCTGGGGCTGGCCGCGCAGTTGGCTGCGGGCCCCATAGATTTGGTGTTCTTGGGGCCAAGCCTGTCCCACTGGACTGTGGTGGAGATCTGTCTCCAGCTCAGGGCGGGCAACTATGCAGCCCCTCCCAAGATCATCCTCACCCTGACCGGTGCAACGGCCGATCTGGCCCAAGTTGAGCCCTACGTGGATGATTACATCCGTTACCCGTTTGCCCAACCAGAGCTGAAGGCCAAGTTGCGGAACAGCCTCCCCCAAACCTACGCTGTTGCCAGTGGCCCCGGCCGAGCCCAATTGTCCTCTTTGCCAGCATCCGACAATCTTACTGCCACCAATGATGCGATGCTGCGCAACAAAGCCTTCCTCCATGGCATATATGAGGGCATAGACCTTAATGTGTTCATCATCGAGGTGATCGGGGAGAACGATTTTGTGGTCAGAGGGGTCAACCCGGCCCCTGTCCAGCACACGGGACTTGCCGCCAAGGATCTTATCGACAAGAATATTGATGAGCTTGCGGTGCAAGGGCTGCTCACTAGGGAAGCCATCAATAGACTGAAAGCCCACTATCAATTGTGCGTGACGAGTGGCCAACCGCTTGAATACGAAGAGATCGTGGTGCTCCGTGGCGATATCACCAGCCGTTGGCTCACACATTTAGCGCCCGTTGCGGATGCACAGGGAAAAGTGTTCCGGATCATTGGCTCCTCGATGGACACTACCGAGCGCAAAGAGGTCGAGCAGCATTTGATCGAGAGCCGGTGGCTGCTGCGCGAACAAAATGAACTGCTCCGATCGATATTGGACAGCCCAGAGGGCATCATCATTTTTTCGCTCGACACCCATTATTGCTACAAAGCCTTCACCATTTCGCACCAAGAAACCATGAAAGCGATCTGGGGCGTGGACATAAAGGTGGGAATGAACATGCTCGACCTGATCAAAGATCCCGAAGACCGCCGAAAGGCCCATCACAATTTTGACCGCGCCCTTCAAGGCGAACAGTTTGCGGTGGATGAAGCATACGGCGACAACAACCTGGACCGTTTGTTCTGGGAAAACCGATATTCGCCCATGTATTCCCAGCAGAGAGAGATCGTAGGCCTGACGGTGTTTGTGACCGACATCTCGGAACGCAAAAATCATGAACGGACCCTGAGCGAATCGTTGAACTTGGTCAACCACCAAAACCACCGTCTGCTCAATTTTGCCTACATTGTGTCCCACAACTTGCGCTCCCACACCAGTAACATCACCGGGCTGATCGACGAGCTGGAGGCCGCCACCTCGGAGCAGGAAAAGGCGGAATTGATCCACTACCTTCACCAGACCTCCCAACTCCTGAACGAGACCATCCAAGATCTGAACGATGTGGTCGCGGTGCAAACCAATAAACAAATAAAAATAGAAAAGCTATACTTATCTTCGTATATTAACAAGGCCCTACTAATCCTCAATGAACAGATTTTGACGAAAAAAGCCATTATTCACGACAACATCCCCCCGCAGACTGCGTTGTCCTACAACCCATCGTATTTGGAAAGCATTGTATTTAATCTTTTGTCCAATGCCCTGAAATACAGCCACCCTGATCGTCAGCCCGAGATCAGCCTCAACTATTTTTTGGACGAAACAGGGGTTCCTGTGCTACAGATCAGTGACAATGGACAGGGAATTGACCTTGAGAAACACGGGGAAAACCTTTTTGGAATGTACAAAACCTTTCATCAACACCCCGATGCCAGGGGCATTGGCCTGTTTATCACCAAAAATCAAGTGGAAGCAATGGGCGGCAAAATCAAAGTGGAAAGCACGCCGGGCAAGGGCACTATTTTTAATATCTATCTAACATGAACCATCCTAAAAGTATTTTTATTATTGATGACGACCGGATCTATCAACTGGTGATGGCCAAAACGATGCAACGACTCGACGCCTCTGTGCAAGTCAACTCCTACTTGGATGGCAGTGATGCCCTGGAGGCCATCGCCGGGAACTTGGCCAAGGGAGTCCCCCTGCCCGAACTGATTTTTTTGGACATTAATATGCCCAACATGGACGGGTGGGATTTTTTGGATCGTTTTCTGGGACTTGTTCCCGAACCTGCCACCCGCATTTACCTCACCAGTTCATCGGTGGCTTTTGAGGACAAGCACAAAGCGATGCTTTACCCGTCCATCAAGCAGTTTTTGATCAAACCGATCCCCAAAGAGACTTTGATCGAGGTGATGAAAACGATTCTTTAGGCAGGAGACGAGCCCCGATAGGGCATGGGCTGATCTAGTCCAAAGGGGCACGGGCCCTATTCAACCAACCGCTACGCAGACCGATCAAAAACTGGCCAGCCGTTGGGCTTGGCCAGTTGGGGCCCCAACATTTTGGGAAAGGAGAAAATAGAGGGGAGCCACCCCTGGGCCGCCCAATGGCAGTGGTTATACTTTGCCCTTGTATTTTCCGTTCTGTAGCCACATGCCGATCAAAATCGAACCTGCAAACAAAGCGGCGAAAAAAGCATAGGCCGCAATTTCCATCGTGGTCAT
>JAYUVL010000255.1:0-2241 GCA_043754075.1 Cytophagales bacterium
GTGCTCTCCCTGGATGGACGGACGCTGTATTTTTCGCGCCGCAATGCCAATTCGGGCGAAGATGTTTTCCGCTCTTTTTGGGACAATGGCGCTTGGCAAACCGCCCAGCCGTTGGACAAAAAAGTCAATACCCAAACCCACGAGGTGCCCCTTGGGGTTAGTCCCGATGGCAATACGCTCTTCCTCTTCGGCAATTATACGGCCCTGCCCGATTTCTATTACGTGGCCACCGCCGAAAAGCGCTTGGGCAAAGGTGATCTGTATTATGTGGAACAACAGGGTGCTTCCTGGAGCCGGCTGTTTGCGTTTCCTCACCCAGTCAATACCCCCCACTTTGAGGCGGGCCTTTGCCTGACGGCCGACGGCGGCGCGGTGCTGTTCAGTTCCGATCGGCCCGGTGGGGTGGGCGGACATTTCCCCAACTACCACCCCGATTTTTTGTACTACCACGGGGCCGGCGAGTTTAACACCGACCTCTACGTGAGCCAGAAAACGGACAATGGCTGGGCCGAACCGATCAACTTGGGCAAAGTGATCAACACCCCTTACGCCGAGATCAACGCTTGGCTCCATCCCGATATGAAGACCCTTTACTTTTGTTCAGATGGCCACTATGGCCTGGGGGGCTACGATATTTTTATGAGCAAACGCCTCCGCGAAGACTCGTGGACCGAGTGGAGCGATCCGGTCAACTTGGGCAAAACGATCAACAGTACCGGCAACGACAGCTTTTACATGACCACCGACGGGCAGACGGCCTTGGTCACCTCTTTGCAGCGCGGCAACACCTTCGGCAGTTCCGACATTTACACCATTACCGTCCCCGCTGCCTATCGCCCCGAGCCCGTTGTGGTGGTGGCGGGCCAATTGCTGGGGCCCGACGGCAAAGGACTGGGGGCCAAGATTCGTTGGCAAGAGCGGCCCGATCCCAAGGCTGATCAAGTGGCGGGCGGCGGGGGCACCCATTCCGGGAAACCCGGGGCCGGCCACCTCCCAACGACCAACCCGCCAGCGAGCAAGCGCCCCGCCGGTGCACCCGAGGTGCTTGGCGGCGAAGTGAGCGCCGATCCGATCACTGGAAAATTTACCATCGCCCTGCGCAAAGGCAAAAAATATGTGTACTATGTTGACCACCGCGAATATTTTGGGGCCTCGATCGAGGTGGATCTCACCCCGGAGGCCGCGCGGGCGGGGACAGGTGGACAGCCCTTGCTAACGGTTGATCTGCCTCCGATCCGCGTCGGGCTCATCCAGCCGGGCCCCCAGCCGGGTGCCAAAATGGGGCCGGGCGGGCGAATGTTCACCCTGCCCACCCTCAACTTTGACCACAACAGCGACAACATCCGGCCCGAGTCCTTGTTTGATCTGGACCGTCTGGCCGCGGCCCTGCAGCCATTTCCCAAGGCCAAGCTGAGCATTGAAGGCCACACCGATGACGTGGGCAAGGACGACCTCAACCTCGATTTGTCCCGGCGGCGGGCCGAGGCGGTGCGCAATTACCTGATCAGCCAAGGGTGTGCGGTCAGCATTGTGGCCAGTGGTTTTGGCGAAACTAGGCCCATCGCCCCCAATACTGCCGAGGCAGGTCGCCAAGCCAACCGCCGGGTAGAGTTTAAAGTGGAATGAGCGGATCCAATCGTACTTTTGGCCGGCCTTTGACGGGGGCGGGGGCCTTGGCCGTCGTGGAGCAGCACACCACGATCAAGCATCCTTATGGCCAAGGTAGCATTTTGTTTCTGCATTTCCAAGTGGCCGGCATCCACCTGTCGGCCCAACTCTGGCTGAAGTTTGGCTAAATGTATTATTTTTACATCCGCCAACCCCCATTTTCTTTTAGCTGGCCTTTGCCCATTGCGGGCCCATGATCATGACCTTGTCCAAACCCATTGCCCTGCTGGCCTTTGCCAACGACCAAACCGACAGCCGACGCTACCTGCGCAATTTGGCCGATGAATTGGCCGACATCCAAACTGCCCTCGAGAAAGCCGGACTTGAAGTGCGCCTTTTGCCGGCGGCCACTCAGGCCCAACTCGTGGCCGAGTTCCAGAAATACCAAGATCGGATCGTTGTTTTTCACTATGGGGGCCACGCCGACGGGCAGCAACTCCTGCTTCAGGCCCGAGGCAGCACCAACCAAGCGGCCCATGCGGGCGGGCTGATCGCTTTTTTGGCCCAGTACAAGGCATCGCTCAAGCTGGTGTTTGTCAATGCCTGCCTCACTCAAGAAATTGCTTCGGATCT
>JAYUVL010000256.1:0-5226 GCA_043754075.1 Cytophagales bacterium
ACTCTCGAAACGGTGCAGCGTCAAATTGAACCGATTGCGCTCGCCCTCGGTCAATTGAACTACATATGTCTTGTCATTAAACTTGAACCGTTGGCGGAGCGGCAGGGCAAATGCTTTGTCGGACAGGGTGAGCGATTCGCGCACTATGACCGAATCGGTGGCTGTTAGTGCATAATTTCGTCCACTTACCACCAATACTTTGGAATAATTAATTATCAAATATTCCACGGCAAATTGAACCGCTTGCTCCCGGTCGATCTGATCCACCTCGAGGGCAACTGTTTCGGTCAGGGTGGCCGCTGCAAAAGTGGCAAATGAACCTGTTGCCTCGTGGCTAACAGTATTGTTGATGAAATTATAGCTGGTGGCCAAAGAGCTTTTGAGATCGCCAATCCATTTGCCATTTTCTTTGGACGATTTGTAGATCAGGGTCTTGAACATTTGGCCTTTCCCGATTTTGCCGCTCAGCATAGCCCCGCCCTCATACACCCGCGCGATCGAACTGTCAGCATTGACCAGATCGACGTGGAACGCGAACTGATCAGCCAGTTTCTTGGGCTGGAACGAGTAGCGGTAGAGGCGGCCCGCGTATTCTACCTCGCCCTTCAAGTTTTGGGCTTGGGCCATACTGTTCACCCCAACCAACCAAAGCAATAAGAATGTAAGTTTTTTCATGGTATTATTAACGTAAATAGGATAAATAAATTGTTGGCGGGTAATGGGTGCCGGGTTTTGCTCACTCAAAAATTGAGCCGGCAAACTTCCTTTCTCTAAACGAAGATAACGATTGGTAAGTTGTAGGCTTGTTTGGTCAACTGGCGCGCGAACCGATTGTTGCTCGAACCACAAGATCCTTTTTGGACGCTACCGGCTCTTGGCGCAGCCCATGCCACGTGAGCAAATGCTTAAGCCCGTTGCAGTTGTGCCGGCCAACATCGGCCCTAACTTGGCAAAAAGCGAACCTTGGACAATGACCGCCCTTTGGTTTCCAATTTATTTTGATCTCGGGGGTAATTTGGCCAATTTTCCATTTGGTTCAGCCGGCCGCAGCACTTGGATCGGCCAGTTGGGCCCGGCTACCCAGACCGTGTTTTGGCCATTGATCGCCACTTTGCCCAGTGCTTTGTGCACTTGGGGGTTGGTGGAAAGTCCTTTCACTTCAAAATGACCCCGGCCATCGCCCAGCAGCAGCGTCAGCCCGGCGGCATCCAAGTGGCCGATCTTCACATCGGGGGCCTGAGAATTGCCCGCCGCCAGCAGATCGGCATGGCCATCACCGTTGTAATCGTCCACCAAAAAAGCATTGAAGCAAGTGAGCTGGGCCAACTTGGGCAGGGGACTGGTCTGCCAGCGGCCGCCGCTCAAATTCTCGAGGTAGAGATTGGCCGATTCGCGGATCTCAAACGTAAAGTCGGCTTCTTTGGCCATGCGCAAGGGCAGGTCACGGGCGGTCAAGCGGGCAAAGTCGGCGTAATTGAGGTATTTTTTGCGCAAAGCGGGCAATTGGCGCAGCAGTTCGTCCCTAGTGGCGAATGGATAGGCCGTGCCGTTCAAATGGTAGGTCAACATTAAATCCAGACTACCGTTCTGGTCAATGTCCGCCGCCCGGAACTGCAGCGGCGTGCCCGGCCCAATGCCCAGCGAGTGGTTTTGGCCCCAGTTGCCCGCCACCAGATCCGGGTCGCCATCTTGGTCAAAGTCGGCGGCGGCCAGCGCCAGCCATTGCCCCTGCGTGCCAGCGAGGGGGAGCGGAGGGAACTCCGGGCCGAACTCGCCCCGCTGGTTGGAGATGACCGTGATGGGCATCCCCTCGCCAGCCACCACCAAGTCGGGCCACTGATCCCGATCCACATCGGCCCATACCGCGCTGGTAATCATGCCCAAGGATTGGAGCGCAGCGGGCGTGGCATCGGTAAACTGGGGGCGATCGGGCCGGGAATCGTTGCGGAACAAATAACTGCGGCTCGCCTGGGGAAAGCGCTGGGGGACCAGCCGCCCGCCCATGAACACATCCAAATCCCCATCGCGGTCGTAGTCGGCCACGGCCACGCTGGTGCTGCTGCCCGTGGCCGCTGGGGGCAAAGCCGCTGGCACCAGCGCAAAATGGCCCCGGCCATCGTTGGTGTACAGCCGGGGGCGGTAGTCGTCGGCCAGATTGTAGCCTTCATTGCTGCCGCTGGCCACCCAAATATCGAGATCGCCATCGCCGTCAGCGTCGAGCAATGCGCAGGCCCCGTCTTCTTGAGGTTTGGCCGGGGCCATTTCTTGCTGGCGAAACTTGCCACTGGGCAATTGGAAAAAAAGTTGGGCCGCTTGCTGGTGCGCTCCCCCCAAGAACACATCGTCCCGCCCATCGCCGTTCAGATCGCCCACGGCCATGCAGGGGCTGTTATCGGTGTGGCGGGCCAGTTTGAGCGGCTCGGCGGCCAAATCGTTGCTCATGGTTTCGGGCGGGGCAAACTGGATCCCCAACGCTGGCGCCAGATCGGTAAACCACGGCTGCGGGGCAGCGCTCGTAGGGCGGGGGCAGCAGGCTTTGGCCTGGTGCAAGATCAGCGTCTGGCGGGCGGGCACTCTGCGCAAGGTTTGGCTGGTCTGGTCGGGCCACACCACCACCACCGAATCGGCTTGGGCGTGGCCAGCCAGTCCAAAATGCAATACCGGCTCCCCAGATGATTGGTAGCCGGTCACGGGCAATTGATAGCGTATTTGGGCTTGTCCATTGGTATAAACCTCTACTTTGGCCCCAATTCCCCAGCGGTTCTGGCCTTGGCCCACCAAAGCTACTTTGAGGTAGGGACTGACCGGGCCATTGTTGCGGTAAACTGTGGCCGGCTCGTTGAGGTTGTTGACCACCAGATCCAAGTCGCCATCCAAATCCAAGTCGGCGCAGGCGGCCCCATTGGCATACGAGGGCACGCTGTCGGACCAAGCGCGGGTGCTGTCGGCAAAAGTCAGATCGCCCAAGTTGTGGTAAAACCGGTTGGCGGTATGATAACCGGGCAGTTTTTTGGCCAATTCTTTAATCCGTTCGTCGGCGGTTTTTAGATCCAACTTTTGGCCCAACGTGTTGTTGAAGGCCACAAAATCCAAGTCGGTGATGTCGCGGAAATAGCCATTGGAAACGAAGAGGTCCAATCGGCCATCGTGGTCAAAGTCGGCGGCCAATGGAGACCACGACCAGTCGCTGGCCTGCACGCCGGCCAGTTGGGCCACTTCGGCAAACTGGGCCCGGCTCCCCGCCACCACCGGGCGCAAGCTGCCCCGGTTCAGTTGGAGCGTGTTGCGCATGTAGTGGGGCAAATAGCCGCTTTGGACAGTCATGGCAAAGGCTTCGTTGGTGTGTGGCCCCGCCATTTTCTTGCGTTGGGCGTTGGTAGTGGGCAGCATATCGGCCACAAATACCTCGGGCCAGCCGTCGTTGTTGAGGTCGGCCACGCAATTGCCCATGGAAAAGTGGCTGGTGTGGCCCACCGATTCCTTAGTTTGGCGGATAAACTTCCCCTGGCGGTCATTTAGGTAAACAATGTCATCGGCCAAAAAATCATTGGCCACGTATAGGTCGAGCCAGCCGTCGTTGTCAAAATCGCCCGCGCTGATGCCGAGTCCCCAGCCATCGTCCAGAATGCCCACTTGGCGGGCACATTCGGTAAAATGGCCCCGTCCATCATTGCGGTAAAAATGGTCATTGGCCGGGCTGCTGCCGTCCAGTTGCAAGGGCCGGATCCGGCTTGGGTAGCGGTCGTCCTTGGTCGCGTTGAGCACGTACAGATCCAGATCGCCATCGCGGTCAAAGTCAAAAAACAGCCCTTGGGTGCTGTAACCATCGTCGGCCAGCCCATACTGTTGGGCCTGCTCAATAAAAGTGGGCACCCCATTTTGAGTTCCCTGGTGGATAAACAGCAAGTTGCGACGGCGCTCGGCAGGCTCGTTGCCCGCCCGGCTCACGTACAAATCAGGCAGGCCATCGGCATTTACATCAGCCCAGGTGGCGCCCGTGCACCAGCCTTCGGTAGTCAACCCGGCCGGCGCAGTTGCTTCCTTAAACCGAAAATTACCCAAGTTGAGGTACAGGCGCGACGACACCTGATTGCCGGTAAAATAGACATCGGGCAGGCTGTCATTGTTCACATCGCAAATGGCCACCCCGCCCCCGTTGTACAAATAGCTGTAATCGATGAAATTGTAGCGGTCATTTTCCCCCACTTGATTGATAAAATCGATGCCGGTGGCAGTAGCGGGCAATGCTTCAAACCGGCCCGGGCGCACTGCTGGGCGGCATGCAGCCAACAGCACAAGAAACAACAGCGCGAAGTACAAGCGAACAGGCAACATGGGAGCGGGGGGTAAGTGACACCCCCAAATTTGGCCAATTTTACAGCAATACCAAAGGGCAAGTTTGGCCGGCCAAAAGTGGCATTGGCCCTCTTGGAGAAGGCAAGCTATCTCTGGGCCCAACAGATGTTTGGCATCTGGGACTGGCAATCTTGCCCATGAACCTGAAAAAAATCTTTTTTTGAGGCTTGACTTTTTCTATTGTGTTGCGACAAATAACGCGGACAACTCTTTCTGGTGTTGTTTCATCGAGGGGCAATCAAATCCAAAGAAGCAAGCTTCCACGCCCAGTGAGGGAGTTTCTTTGCTCGCCGGCCCAAGGCAGGGACGGGGAACAACAAAAAACCCCTGCCAATTTGACAAGGGTTTCTGCGGAATGGACGGGACTCGAACCCGCGACCTCCTGCGTGACAGGCAGGCATTCTAACCGGCTGAACTACCACTCCTTTTTGCGGTTGATTTCTCAACTGTGCCACAAAAGTACGGCATTGGATTTTTTTGTGCAATAGTCGCCGCGTTTTTTTTCTAAAAATCTTTGAACAGAGTAAAATCAATGCGAATTTTACCCCCAAATACATTAGAAATGAAGATGAAAAAAATGGGACTTTGCTGGGCCGGTTGCTGCCTAGTTACCTTTCAATCAGTGGCTTGGGGATTTTTTGCCCATCAACGGATCAATCGGTACGCGGTATTTACCCTACCGCCCGAAATGGTGGGGTTTTACAAGCACCACATCCGGTTTATCACCGAAAACGCCGTGAACCCCGACCGTCGCCGCTATGCCGTGGAGGGCGAAGCCGAGCGGCACTACATCGATATTGACATTTATGGGGACAGTGCAATCTTCAAAATGCCCCGCCGCTGGGATGATGCAGTGGCCAAATATTCGGA
>JAYUVL010000257.1:0-4027 GCA_043754075.1 Cytophagales bacterium
GTCTTCTAAACTCGGGAATTTCGGCTATATAATCGTACAACGGGCGGGACATGGGCTTTTTTGCTCAAATATATAGAAAAATATAGTGCGTTTAGTCTGTTCGAGGTCCCCTTTAGAAAAAGCGTTGGCGGAACTGCCCAAGCGGGTTTTACTGCTGCTGGACACTTCCAAATGACTGTTCGCTTGATTCCGGGTATTTTCACCCACCAATTCCGGCCGCGCCCGTTGGGCAGACCCGCGACCATAATTGGCTTTTTTGCGACTTGCCAAGAAAATTCAGACCATTTTATCTACCAAACCTACTTTTAGGTCAATTTCCAGCCATTGTGATACACCCGGCTGACATACTGGTTGGCTTCGTCAAAATTGGTGATTTTCATATTGGGCCCGTCCCAGATCAATTTTTTGCGGCCCACATATTTATTGCCCACTTTGAGGTTATAGCTGCGCACGGCCAAGTTGCCCATGAGCACCGTTTCGGTGAGTGGCCCGGCAAAACTGAAAGGTGAGGTGGTGGCCTTGCGCCCTTCTTCGTACCCCATTTTGCAGGCTTTGACCCAGTTCTGTTGGTGGCCCTCGTGCGCCCCCGGGATCCGGGCAAGGGACTTGGCGGGCCGGGTGGTTTCGCCCATTTTGCTGGTGGGCAACAGTCGGGGATTGCTGCCCCACATTTCGGCCACCAGTTTGTTCTTGCTGCCCACGAAGATCATCCCATTGGAGGGCAAACCCTCCGATGGGGTCATCTCGTCGGGAGTGGCGGGCTGGAGGCCGCCGTCGTACCAAGCCATGTTTACGGGCTGGCCCTTGGCGTTTTGGTATTTGAAGTGGATGATGCTGGCCGCCGGGCAACTGTCGGGCAGGGTGGCCGCCTCCCAATCTTGGAAAAACACCTGCGATACACTGGCGTGGGCCTCAGTGGGATAGCCCAGGCCCAGTACTTTGAAGGGCACGTCCATGATGTGGCAGCCCATGTCGCCCAGGGCCCCGGTGCCATACTCCCACCAGCCGCGCCATTTGAACGGCAGCAGGCTGGGGTGGTAGCTGCGCTTGGGGGCCGGGCCGAGCCAGAGGTCAAAATCCAATTCCTTGGGGATCGCGTGCTTGCCCATGAGGGTTTGCAGGCCCTGTGGCCACAGCGGCCGGTCAGACCAGACATGAACTTCGTTCACCTCGCCGAGCAGCCCCGAGTCGTACCATTCTTGGACCTGCCGAATGCCCTCCCCCGAGGCTCCCTGGTTGCCCATTTGGGTCACCACCCGGTATTTGGCTTCGGCCTGGGTGAGCAGCCGTGCCTCGGCAATGTTGTGGGCGAGGGGTTTTTCCACGTACACATGTTTGCCCAGTTGCATGGCGGGCAGGGCCACCAGCGCGTGCAAATGGTCGGGGGTGGTCACCATCACCGCGTCTATGTTGTTCCTTTCTTTCTCCAACATGACCCGGAAATCTTTGTAATAGGTGGCCTTGGGGAACTTGCGCCGCATTTCTTTGGCCTGGCGGTCGTCCACGTCGCACAGGGCCACAATGTTGTCCGACCCATTGTTGTACGCTTGGGTGAGGTTGAACACGCCCTTGCCACCCGCGCCCACGGCAGCGATGTTGAGCTTGTCGCTGGGCGCAACAAATCCCCGGCCCAGGACATGGCGCGGCACGATCATGGCTGCCCCCAGTACCAATGAACCGGTTTTGATAAAGTTGCGGCGTGAAACCGCTGGTTTGTCTATTGTTTCCATTTGCAGTTTGACGTTGATCCAGAAGCAATTTAAGCCATATCGCGCACAAAGGGATCGCGGTTATAGGTTTTGCAGCACGGCCAGGGCATTGGCGCGGTCGAGGGCCAGTTGGTCGGTCATGGCCCCCAAGCTGTCAAAAGTGATTTCGTGGCGCAATAGTTTCAGTAAATCAACACTGATTTTTTCGCCATAGATAGTGGCCGAAAAATCAAAGATATTGACTTCCACGGCTTTGTGCAAACCCTCTCCGAGCGTGGTTCGGTTGCCAATGTAAAGCATTCCTCCGTGTGAGCGGCCTTGCACGTGTACCTGCACAGCGTAAATCCCATCGGCGGGGATGAGCTTGTGCGGGTCGCCAGTGGCCACATTGGCGGTGGGGTAACCGATGGTCCGCCCGATCTGGTCACCTTCGACCACCAGCCCGCTAATGGAGTAGGGCCGGCCCAAATACAGGGCGGCAGTAGCCATGTCGCCTTGGCCCAGGGCTTGGCGGATTTTGGTGCTGCTCACCCCAATGTGATCCACATCTTGCCGGGGGATTTCTTCTACTTCGAAACCAAATTTCTTTTCATTGGTTTTCAGGTAGTTAAAGTCCCCTTGGCGTTTCCACCCAAACCGGTGATCGTAACCGATGACCAGTTTTTGGGTGTGTAGGCCACGCACTAGCACCTGCTCCACATAGTCTTGGGGGCTGAGCTCGGCAAATGCCCGGTCGAAGGTGACCACTACCAAGTGATCGATGCCTTGCCGGGCCAATTGCTCCGCCTTCTCTTTGGCAGTGCAGAGGAGGCGGAGGCCAGTGTCGTGGGGTGAAAGTATCAAGCGGGGATGGGGCGCAAAAGTGACCAGGACCGTTTCGGCCCGCAAACCGAGGTCTTGGCTCGCCCGGTTGGCCATTTCGCGCAGCCGCTGCAATATTTTTTGATGCCCAACGTGCACCCCGTCGAAGGTTCCTTCGGTGACAAGGGCATAAGGCAATCGTGGAAAATTTTCTAAACCATAATGGATCAGCATTCAATCAATTTGTTTTCCGGTTAGGGCAATACTTCACTGTTGACCTGTGGATTTTCTTTGATTTGGGTAATCAAGTCGTCAATTTGCCATGCATCTGCTAGTCGGTGCTCCCCAATCCGGGTACGGCACAGTGCCGTCATGTAGGCCCCTACGCCCAAGGACTGGCCAAAATCATGGACCAGGCTACGAATGTAGGTGCCCTTGGCGCACACCACCCGAAAATGCACCTCAGGCAGTTGGATCGCGGTCAGTTCAAAGACCGTAATGTTGACCTTCCGGGCTTTCAGCTCGATGTTTTCGCCCCGCCGGGCTTTCTTGTAGAGCCGTTCGCCCTCCACTTTTACGGCCGAAAACATGGGGGGCAACTGATCAATCTCGCCAATGAACGGGACCGTGGCGGCTTGAACTTGCGCTTCGGTCAGGTGGCCGATTTCAGCCTCCGCGTCCACTTCGGTTTCCGAATCATAGGAAGGGGTGGTCTTGCCCAGCATCATCGTGCCGGTATATTCTTTCTCCATGCCCTGTAAGCTTTCCAGTTGTTTGGTCAATTTTCCGGTGCAAAGAATCAATAAACCGGTGGCCAGCGGATCTAAGGTGCCAGCGTGCCCAATTTTTTGCATCCTGATTGCATAACGGATTTTATTAACCACATCAAAAGAGGTCCATTGGTAAGGTTTGTTTACCAATAGCATTTCTCCATTCTTAAAATCAAAGGGTTGGGTTGGCATGTTGATTTGTTTATAGGCCCAAAGCTAGTTTTTTTCGAACAGATAACCAGACCGCGCTCCGTCAGGGCCTTGGCCGGCTTTCCCGTTTGCCCCGCCCCCGGCCGGCGACTTGCTAACCAAAGGGTTGTTTTTGAGTTAGTGTTCTGACCTGCTTGGCCAGTGGAGCCTGGAAACATGACCAAGGGCAGTTTGGCCCACAATCTCTGCGCCATTCCTTTTTCTTGGGAGGATGCTGCATAAAACCAAACAATGTGGTACTTTTATGCTAACTGATTGACCAGAATTGGTGGGCCTTTTTTCTGTCGCCAAACCATTGGTTTTTCAGAATACCAAATTCCCCAGTCCCTATTTATCACCCTTTACCCTCGATCAATGATGAACCTGAAAAAACGTAGCTTCCTTTTTCTTTGCTGTTTGCCCTTGTTTGCATGGGCCCAAACTGACCGGACTCCCATCATGCTGGACGACATCCACTATTACATGAGTGACCGCGACTCCACCAATCGCTATTTCATGCAGCATTTTGGGGCCAAACCAATGGCCCAGCAAGCCAAC